>RFLK01000006.1 GCA_003694525.1 Candidatus Woesearchaeota archaeon | reverse complement strand
TTTCCATTCTTTTCTCCTTCTGTTCTTGTTTTGTTTTATCGATCGTTTGTTCTTGTTGGACAATTGTGCAACTTACAAGCGCAATTGATAGCAGTATTATCAATGCCAGCTTTTTCATGGCCTGAGATTTGCGCGCTCTCAATATAAAGTTTGCGCGTATTACTTGGTATAGACAAACCTTTATTTCTGCACTGGTATTTCTTGCATTTTATGGGTTTGTCCAGGATTGTTCGCAGTTTTGTTCTGTGCTCGGCTCTTGCCGGTTGCGGGTCTATGGATTATAGTCGGCGTGCTGCTCGGGAATTTGGTCTTTATTCTGCGCCGGCAAATGCTGCAATTGCTTATTTTGGCTCTATTGGCATCCACGAGGCAGGCCACGCGTTGGCTGCAGGGTCTGCAGGTGCAAAATCTGTGAGTGTGAGTGTTCTTCCTGAAAGGAGCGAGGGAGGAATTATGCTTGGCTCAACCTCTTTCAAGTATGATGATCTGTCAAGAGGCGAGCTTTCTGCAATCAATGTTTCAGGCACTTTGGCGATGTTTTTATCCAACGTCTTGGCAAGAGAGAGTTTGAAGGCAGGGCTGGTTCATCCTTACATTCAGCCCACCTTCCAGTGGTTTGCTTTGGCAAACAAGGCAGGCGTGTATGCAAATATTATAAGGGGGCTTGCAAGGGACAGCAGGTCTGATATGGGCAAGGAGGATGTTTGGATGTCTATTGCAGGTCTTGCTATATCTTTTACTTACGATCTTTATGATTTTTTGAGCGATGATTTTGATAGGTTCTTTGGTTCCCTTTTTGGAAGGTCTCTTTACGGAGATAGCTCTAAAAGACCGAGTCCTTATTTTTATGCGGATGGGGAGAGGAGTTATTTTGGTATTGCTTTTAAGTGGTAGGGCTACTCTTCAGAATTCTTTATCTTCCTTATTTTTGCTATGAAAAAGCCCTCTGTATCGTTGTCTTGAGGCCATAGTCTCAAGCAATTCTCAACGCCTTTGTGGTATTTCTTTCCTTCAAATTCTAATATTGCCCCTCCATTTTTCAGGTTTAGGTGTATGGGCTCTGTTTTTGCGTCTTTCTCTGTTTCCAGAATATGGCTTACAACTTCTTCATTTTCTTGGGGTTCAAGAGAGCACGTGCTGTAGACCAGAACTCCTCCCGGCTTTAGCACGTGCCAGGCAGATTCTATGAGTTTTTTTTGCAGTCTTGATATTCTGTTGACCATTCCAGGATTCCACATTTGTATTGTTTTTGGCGACTTTCTTATCGTTCCCGTTCCCGTGCAGGGCGCATCTAGAAGCACTTTGTCGAATTTAAGGCTCGTGCGTTTGAACTGTTGCCCTTGCATGAGCGTTATTATTGTGTTATGCGCTCCAACTCTTTGAAGGTTTATTCCAAGCGCTGCAAGTCTTTGACCTTTGACGTCATTTGCAACCACAAGCCCTTCATTTTTCATAAGTTGAGCTATCTGGCTCGTTTTGCTTCCGGGAGATGCGGCCATATCCAGAACAAGCTCTCCTGGTTTTGGCTCAAGAGCAAGAGGAGGTATCATGCTCGCAGCTTCTTGTACGTAGTAATACCCAAGGGCGTGTTCTATGGTGTTTCCCACATCGCGCCTTCCTCCTTTGTGTTCTATGAAAAAACCTTCAGGGCACCAGGGAACCGGGGTCAATATCCAGTTTTTTTCAAGCCTTTTGCGCAGGTCGTCTGCTTTTATTTTTAGCGTGTTTGCGCGTATGCTTTTGCGCAGAAAAGATAGCGTGTATTTTTTGAATGTCTCCCAATCTGTAATTTTGCTGTACCTTTCCACGAATTTTTCTTTTAATTCGAATTTTTCAGCATCTGGGAATGGTCGAAGCGTCATACTTTTGAGACCTTTCTGTTGCATTTAAAAGGTTTGCTTTGGATGCTTTGGATAAACCTTATTAGTGACCTCTCCTCGCATCAGGCTATGAAATGGAATCTTGATCATTTGTTTGAAGGAAAAGAGTGTAGCGAGTTGATTGATGAAGTCAAGTCAAGGGTTGAGGATTTTGAAAAGCATAGGGAAAACTTGTCAAATCTGAGTGTTGAGGACTTTCTTCGCGTGCTTAGAGAGTACGAGCAGATCTCAGAGATTTTGAGCAGGCTTGAAGGGTTTGCGGGTTTGAGGTTGTCAGAGAATACTTCAAGCCCTGAGGCCAATGCTCAGCAGTCGGCAATCTCGGAGCTTTCAGCAGAGGTTTCAAATCGCACTATGTTCTTTTCTTTGTGGTTTAAGGGGTTGCCTGACGATAAGGCAGAAAAGTATATCAGTGGCTCTGGAAAGTACAGGTATTTTCTTGAGCGTCTTCGCGCATACAGGCCGTATACTCTAAAGGAGCGCGAGGAGCAGATAATCTCTTTGAAGGATCTTTCAGGAGTTGAGGCTTGCACTAGAATCTATGATAGTGTGACTAATCGCTTCGAGTTTGAGTACAAGGGCAAGAAGATGACTCAGGAGGAGATAAACCAGTTTAAGACGAGCAAGGACAGGTCTGAGCGCAAGGCATCGTATGATCTTGTCCTCTCGCGCTATGGTGAGAATCAGTACGTTCTCGGAGAGGTTTACAAGAGCATAGTGAATGATTGGCGTAATGAGAATGTTAAGATAAGGGGTTTTGAATCTCCTATTTCAGTCAGGAACAAGGCAAATGATATTCCCGACAAGGCAATTGAGGCCTTGTTGAGTGTTGTAAGGGAAAATATTGGTTTGTTCAGAGAATATTTCAAGCTCAAGGCAAATCTGCTTAATATTGAAAATATTGATCGTTATGATCTTTATATGCGCTATGAGGATGTTGAAAAGGAGTATTCTTTTGAGGACTCTAAGCGTCTTGTTCTTGAAACTTATAGGGACTTTGACGATCGAGCTTACAGGCTTGCAAAGGAAATTTTTGATAAGGGGCACGTGCACGCGTTTCCTGAGAAGGGGAAGCGCTCTGGCGCTTTTTGTTGGACTGTCACAAAGGATATAGCGCCTTATGTCCTGTTAAATCACGTGGGAAAGCTCAAGGATGCGTTCACTATGGCTCACGAGCTTGGACATGGAATTCATGGGAGCTGCGTTAAGGATCAGACTCATTTCACATTTCACGCTCCGCTCCCTCTTGCAGAGACTGCCTCTATCTTCGGCGAGATGTTGCTCTCAAAAAAGCTTTTGAGCAAGGCTTCTGACGAGGAGAAGATTGCGATCTTGGTTCACGACTTGGACGGTCAGTACGCTTCTATAGCCAGGCAGGCATACTTTGTGCTTTTTGAGATTGCTGCTCACTCGGAGATAGAAAAGGGAGCTTCGTGGGAGCGTTTGAATGAGTTGTACCTTGAGAATTTGAAAGAGCAGTTTGCAGAGGTTATGCCTGTGCCTGAGGTTTTCAAGTACGAGTGGAGTTATATTCCCCACATTCATCACACTCCGTTTTATTGTTACGCTTATGCTTTTGGCAATCTTCTTGTTCTTGCGCTCTATAAGATGTATGAGGAGCAGGGAAAGGCTTTTGTTGATAAGTACTTTAAGATATTGAGTTATGGTGGAAGCAAGGCTCCTGCAAAGATTTTGAGCGAGGTTGGAATAGACATAACTGATAAGTCTTTCTGGAGGCAGGGCTTTGAGATAATAAGAAGAGAAGTTGATGAGTTGAGGCGCCTTATAGAGAAGATGAGTTGATCAGAGGTTTTTGCTCACGTAAGGGCCGTCTTTTTTGTATCCGAGCTTGTAATAGTACTCGCGAACTCCGATTCCGGCGATTACTGTGATTTTTTTGCATTTGAACTCTTCTTTTGCTATTTTCTCAGCCTCTGCCATCAGCATTTTTCCAATTCCTCTGTGTTGGACTTTGCCTTCGCATCCAAGGCTTGTTGAGCTTCCATACACGTGCAGTTCTCTTATTCCTGCGCTTCCTGCCCGAATCTCTGGCCTGTGGCTTTCAGGAATTATTCTAAGTCTTAAAAATCCCAGGAGGTAGTCGTTTTTCTTATCGGTGTAGCTGAGGAATATTTCCCTCCCTTCAGATGCGAGATAATCTTCTCTTTCAAGTGTTGCGCTCTTCCAGTCCACTTCTTGTTCTTTGGGCTCTCTGCATCTTATGCACTTGCAGCACACTCCTCTCTCTTCCATTTTTTTATGGATCATCTGTCGCAGGTTGTTCAGGGAGGGCCCAGCATTTATTTCTGTTGATGGGATGTCCCTTTGCACTCTCATTATTCTGCACCATTTTGGAACGTGTTTTTTTGTTTCAAGTATTATATCGCAAGCTTGTTCAGTGGATATTGGTTTGTATTTTCCTGCTCTCCACATGCCCCAAAGCCCGGTTCCTCGTATTACTGTTGTCGGGTATATTTTAAGGGCGTCTGGTTTATAGGCTTCG
>RFLK01000061.1 GCA_003694525.1 Candidatus Woesearchaeota archaeon | reverse complement strand
ATTTCGGACTCCAAAAAGTCCTGACTCTGTGTTGTAAAAAGCATTATACAGTACCTGCATTATCTTCTTTCCTTTTTGTTTATCCAGGTATTGATCGTATTTCATCACAACACAACTATCCTCCCGTAGTCTGTTAGTTTGAAGCCTTCTGGCGTGTCTTCTATTACGCCCAGATCTTTGAGTTCTTTGATGTGCTTGTAGAGCATTGCCTTGCTAACGTCCACTTTCTTTGCGAACTCGCTCATTGATTTTGCATTGTTCAGTGATAGAAACTCTATCACTTTGTGCTGTCCAGGGGTGATCGAATAGCTCAGTTTGGGAAGGTTCACAACTTGCTTGTTCTCTTCCTTGACATACATTATCCGGCGAACCCTGTCTGATCTTGCGTAAGCGCCAAATAGCAACCCCAGAGCTTTTGTTTTTCTGCCGGCGGTTATGTCTATGTATATCTCATCCTTGTCTGAGAGAAAATCTATCGCTTTCACTACTTCTTTTGCGATCTCGACTATGTCGTAGATGTCCGTTTTTATGACTTTTATCTCGAGCACTGAGCCGAGGGATTTTTTTATTATGTCGAGCGAGCTTTGCTGTTTCTCTGATGGCTTGTGATCTATTAGGAGTGCGAGGGTGTCTGCGCCGACTTTTGTTGCGGCAGCGATGACTGGCTCAAAACTGTACAACGTTGACAAGAGTACTTTTGCCATTGAACAGTGGGAACAAACAACTCATTTATATATTTTACCTTTTTTTGATAATATTCTTAAAAAAATGAGAATTTCTGTCCAAATGGTATACTGTCCACTATCCGAGAATATCAACAACCAAATCACAAAAACAAATCAAGAATCAGTCATTCTCAACTCTTGGAGCGAGGATGAAGCTCAAGAGAAGCTTGTCGACTATCTTGTACTCGAGTTTTAGAGGATAGTCATTGTTCAAGTATATGGAAACCTCATCTGAGAGCTTGCTTGCGGGGATCATCTTCTTCAAGTACTCTATTGAGAACTTGGACCTCACTTTGGAATCGCCTTCGCTTTTTATCTTGGTGTTAGAATCGTTCTTTATCTCAATGTGAGCTTTTGAAAGGTCTCCTTGCGCTGCTATTGCGAGCTTTTCAGGCTCTGCTTCAAAACTCACGCTCTCAGCGACAACATCCGCATCCGCTATCGCGTCAGTTAAAACAGAGCTTGCAGTCGTCACTGTTACGGGGAATGAGAGGTTTGGAATTCTCTGCTCCTTGTCCTCAAGCTCTATTAGAGGAATGCTGAAAGTTCTGGTAGTCGAGCCTTTTAGCTGGATTTTAAGCTTGTTCTCATCTGCGATCTCAAGCGTTATTAGATTGTTAGGGCTGACCCTTCTCAAGACCTGTTTCAAGTTTGCAAGGTTCACCGCAATGTCCCTGTCCTGTTCAAGCTCGTACTCTATAAAGCTTGAAGAGAGCAGCTTGAACACGACCATTGCAACATTTGCAGGATCCATTGCAACAAGCTCAACACCTTCCCTTGTTATCTTGAAGCGAGCCTCGTTAACAAGATCAGAAATTACTGATATGCTGTCCTTTAACAGCGTAGGATCTGCAAGCACGAGTTTCATCTTTTTTTCACCCTTGCGTAGCGTCTCCTCTGCTTTGTTTAAATATTTTGTTGTGCTTGAGAATCCTTGTGCTTCAATCTTCCTTTAAGACAACCCTCTCACCATTGTGCAAGATGTGAAGAGTCTTGCCATCAACAAAACCCTCCTCTTGCGCAAGGCTCTTGAAAGCATCTATGTGGTGATCCTCGCCGTGCGCGGGCAGAACGTGCTCTGGACGCAATAAGTGGATGATGTCGCGAATGTCCTCTCGAGAGCTGTGCCCTGATACGTGAACATTATCAAATATCCTGACGCCGAAAGCTTTCAGCTTCTCATCCATTGCAGCACGTTGAGCGCGATTGATATCAGCGGGAATAACCGAGCTTGAAAAAACAATCCTATCATCACGCTCAAAATTCCAAGAATAAATCCCATCGAGCATCTTTGAGAGAACGCTCTGAGGCTCTCCTTGATGGCCTGAGACGACGAGCAAGTACTCCTGCTTTCTCTTCTCAATTTGCTTTAACAAGCGAGAGGCCTGCCTTGCATACTTTACAATCTTCGCCTTCTTGAAAAGATCAGTCACTCCAGCATTGCGGGCAGCAGAACAGTACTTGTGAAAACTCCTCCCTATGAAAACGACCTTGCGCCCCATTTTCCTCCCGCACTCTGCAATAGACTTCAGACGAGCAATATGGCTTGCAAAAGTAGTAACAATAAGACCGTGGCCTGAATGGTCAAGGTCCAGAAGCACGTCCTCGAGCATATCCTTTGCGATGCTCTCGCTTGGAGTGTGGCGCATAGCATCAGCGTAAAGACAATCCTGAATCAGCGCAAAAACACCACCGCGCCCGAGCTCTTTCAAGTACCTCCGGTCTATGGGCTTTCCAAGAGTCGGCTTGTCATCCATCTTGTAATCGTTGGCATAAACCACAAGCCCTTCGGGCGTGTGAAAGCCAGCAAGCATAGTCTGAGGAGTCGAGTGAGTTGCGTGAATGCATTCAAAGACAACATCTTTTGATATGCGGACCTTGCGCCCAGGCCGAACTTCGATTATCTCATTCGGAACATCGAGCTTATCCTCGCGAATTATGCCCCGCAATATTGCAGCTGCAAAAGGAGAACAATAAATTGGCGCATCATACTTTGGAGCGATGTACGGCGCGGCACCTATATGGTCGAGATGCCCGTGCGTTATGACAATGGCGCGAACATCCTCGCGCCAATCCTTAATGGAACCGTCGCGAGGAATAGCATCCGCTCTTTTAAGGCGAGACTCTGAGAGAGGCGCAAAAGCCTCGCTCTCCTCCTCATTCAACTTGATATAATTGGGCAAGTGCAAGCCCATATCGCAAAGCACAACATCATTCCCGAGACGCAATGCAACCATATTGCGCCCGGACTCGCCATAACCTCCAACTGCTGCAATCTCAATCCTCATAAGAACTTGTGAAAAACCACTTCTATAAAACTATTGAGGTAGAAAAGATGCGCAGGGCAGGATTCGAACCTGCGAAGACACTAAGTCAATGGCTTTCACAACAGCCCCGAGGGCTTTCGCACTTGAGGCCATCCCCTTTGACCGCTCGGGAACCTGCGCGATGAACACGGAACAAAAATAGCGGTTTAAAAGCTTTACTGAAGAGAAGACAGCCTTCTCTCAACGCGATCAAGCTCTTCCTCGAGCTTCTCAAGCTTTGACTTTACACGAGGCCTTGCGGGCCTTCTTGCAGGGCTGACCTGCCTTTTTGGCGCCTTTAGCTGAGGCGTTTTTATGGGAACCTTTGGAAGCTTTGAGCGCAACTTCTTATTCAATACGAGCAACTCGTCAAAAACGCGCTTGAGATCAGAGAACAGCAACACCTTCTCATTGCGCATAAGCTTGTACTTCTCATAATTCTTCAAAATATCAAGAATGTCCTTAGAGCTTGTCAAAAGTTCGCGCCGAACATCAACGCTGTTTCTTATTCCTACAAAAAACAACTCGTCAGCCATAATCACATTTCCGGCTCGCGCAAAGTGCCATCTATTCTTGCAACGCTCGCCTCAACCTCATCGAGCTCCTTGGCCCAGTTGGCAAGCTCCCTGTCCTCTTTTGCCTTTTGCTCTGCAATATTGTCAAGCAACATCTTAGCGTGCTTTATCTT
>RFLK01000060.1 GCA_003694525.1 Candidatus Woesearchaeota archaeon | reverse complement strand
GCTCTTGTTCTTGCAAATCGCGGGTTGTGCTGTATTGACGAGATGGACAAGATGTCAAAGGAGGATCGCTCTGCAATGCACGAGGCTTTGGAACAGCAGAGCGTATCTATTAGCAAGGCAAATATTCAGGCGTCTTTGCGTTGTGAGACCACTGTGCTTGCCGCTGCAAATCCCAAGTTTGGCAGGTTCGACCCTTATGATACTGTTGCAAGTCAGATAAACTTGGAGCCTACTCTGATCAACCGTTTTGATCTTATTTTTCCTATCAAGGACGTTCCTGATTCTGCTCGTGATGAGCGTATGGCAACTTTCATTTTGGATATGCACAAATTAGACTCTTCAGAGCCTGATATTGAGACTGAAATGTTGCGCAAGTATTTTGCTTACGCTCGTCAGAATTGTTTTCCAAAGTTGACTGATGAGGCTATTAACGAGCTTAAGGAGTATTATATTCAGATGCGTGCAAGTGCAAGCGGTGATGGTATAAAGGCAGTTCCCATAAGTGCAAGGCAGCTTGAGGGTCTTGTAAGGCTCTCAGAGGCAGGGGCTCGTTTAAGGCTCAGCTCTACCGTTGACAGGAGCGATGCTCGCCAGGCGATAGAGCTTTTGGATTATTGCTTGAGGCAGATTGCTTTTGATGAGAAGACTGGCAAGATAGATATTGATAGGATTGCAACTGATACTCCTGCAAGCTCTCGTAACAAGTTGCACATAGTAAAGGAAGCTCTTGCAGAGCTTGAGAATGCGCACGGCAAAGTTGTTCCTATTGAGGATATAATTGCAGCTGCTGCAGAGAAGGGTTTGAGCGAGGCTGAAGTTGAGGAGGTTTTGAACAAGCTTAAGCGTTCAGGGGATGTATTCGAGCCCAGAAGGGGTTTTATCAGCAGGATATAGTTTTCTTTATTCTGTTTTTTGTTCTGAGATTAGTTTTAGAGCAAAGCAGGCGTTTTTCGTTGACGGGTTTGATATGCTATCGCATACTGTGAAGTCGTTTGTCGGTTTGTATGCAAATGCTATGTAGCACGCATCTCTCATATCAGGGCTTTTGACTCTATTGCAGGGTTCTTTTGTTTGTGCGCTCTCTGATACGTCAAGCAGGCAAGTGTCGATGTAAGTTTTTTGGGCCAGCCCCTCGCACAGCGTTATTGCTGATGTTATGTCTGTTTTTGCAAGTTCTGCTGCTTTGATGGAAACTTCATCAGGTGTTGGTGGTTTTTCTGCGCAGTCAAGAGCGCAGGTTTGCTCGCTCTCTCCGCTCTCGCACTTTTTGTTTCCGCAGCAAGGGGTTATCTCCTCGTATTTGCAAACACCTCTATCGCAATAGTCTTTTGTGCAGAAGTTGAAGTCATCGCACTTTTGGGGGCATTCAAGGAGGAGTTTTTCTGCTCTCTCTTCCTTTTCTTCTTTTTCTTCTATTGTCTCTATGGGTTTTGATTCTATGCTCTCTGGTTTTGTTATTTCAAATATTGCTGTTCTTGTTGTTGTTTTCGTATCGTATGACATTTGGGCTTTTAGTGTGTATTGGCCTTCAATTGTGTTTTCAGGGATTTTTATCTTGTGTGGAACTGTCAGGGTGTCTTCAACTTCAAAGTCAAAAGTTCTTTGCGCTATTGTTCCCTCTGGTCCTTTTATTGAGTAGTCTATTGTTCCTTTCTCTCTTTTTTCTGACGGGTTTGTTATTTTGCTTGTTATTATTAGCTCATCTCCTGGTGCTGGTTTTGTATTGAATATTGAAATTGAGTATTGAAGAGGCTCTTGAGGGCCTTTGAACAGAATTATCGCTGCTATTGTCAGTATGCTTAGGGTGGCTATTGCTCCAAATGCTATGATGAGCAGTTTTGTTGGGCTTATTTTTTGTGCGCTGGCCTCCCTTAGCGCTTGTTCTATGATTTGAGGTGGATATCCTGCTCTTTGAAGAGTCTGGCGTATTGTTGCTTTGCTGTATCCTTGTTGTAGAAGTTTTTTGGCGTATTCGACAAGCTCTTGGGCCATTGGTGACCTTATCGTTTGGAGGCTATTTAAAGGTTGTGTGAAGTGTTTTGTGTGAGCTATTGTCTTCCCGCGCAAAATTCATAAATAGCACAAGTGCTCGCTATGGGTTATGGGGGTTCGTGATACTGCTGAGCACGTTTGGGTTGATCAATTGAAAGGTGCGAGTTTTGTTGAGAGAGAGGATGCTCCGAGCGCTTTGCTCTTGAGTGATGGCCGCACTGTGAGTAGGATTAGGATTTATGGTATTGTTGTCTCTCCAGAGCTTGTTGTTGATGATGGTACTGGAAGTGTTTTGATTCGCAATTTTGATGATTCTCTTGCGCTTGATGTTGGCGACCCAGTTCTTGTGATAGGTCGTCCTCGTATGTATGAGGGCTCGCTTTATATTTTGGGTGAGATTGCAAAGCCCATAGATTCGCGCTGGCTCTCTGTTGCGCAAAAGTTGTGGCCTCGCAAAAAGGCTCCAGAAGACCCGCTCTCTGTTGTGAGGGCTCTTGATTCGGGAGATGGTGCTGATTACGATGCTGTTGTTGAGCGCCTTGGGGAGGGTGGTGAGAAACAGATAGTTCACCTGCTTGCTGTTGGCGAGTTGTTTGAAACTCGTCCTGGAAAGTTGAAGGTTCTCGAATAGTTTAGAATAGGGTTGGGGTGACGAATACTTCTATTATGCCTGCGATGAACAGGACCAGAACTGATAATAGCACAAGGTCTGATACGTCGAGAAGCACGTTTTCAAATTCTTTTGTTCCCATATCGTGTCTGACAATCGCCATTGAGAGTATTCCGCCTGCAAGTGCTGCTATTATGTAGCTGAATATTTCGGGGATTCCGTGCACTGCATAACGAAGTATTGATAGTGATGCTACATACAAGTACGCTGCTATTTTGTGAAAGCCTATTGCATCAGCAAATTGGGCCATATTAGTTCTTATGAAGTTTCCTGCAGCTGCTCCTATAACGCTTGCATTCCATGTGAGGATGAATATTGCACCCGCGCCGTAAAGAAATGAGAATAATATGCAGAATATGAGGACTTTTGTGTTGTTCAGGAATATTTTGCTCAAGAGTGCTGTTTGTGTTATGTTTCCTGTTATGTGCTGGTTGAGGCTTGTTATTGTTTTTGCTTGCACTTGAAACAGTGTTCCTGCAGACTCTGGGGGTAGGACTGTGTACCATAGTGTGAATGCGAATGAGCATCCAAGGAACATCATAAGGTATACTGTTAATGCTGGGGCGTGGTTGTGTACTATGGATTTTGTGGGTGCTATAATATCTCTTCTCTCTTCAAAGTTCAGTGTGTGGTACATCAGGGGCACCATTGCAAGGGATGTTAAGAATACAAATACCATGCTCGCTTGATCTTCAAATATCCACAAGGACAGCACTATTGCAAGCGTTGCATATCCTGCGCCTGCAAGAAACATCAAGAATGGGTGTTTTTGAGAGCGGGGCGGATTGAAGATAGATTCTAACACCATTTTTGCCTCTTTTTACTTAATCTCTTATTGG
>RFLK01000059.1 GCA_003694525.1 Candidatus Woesearchaeota archaeon | reverse complement strand
TCTCAAGAGCAGATCGCGGAATCTCATTCTTGTCAACCTCAAAATGCACAGGATCCTCATCAGGATCTGAAGCGTTCAAAAAAAGAGGAAATGGATCTGGAACTCCCGCCTCAGGACAAGGATCTGATATGAGAAGCCTCCCATCGCTTACAGACAACTTGGCGCCCCTCCCTTCCCTGGTCAAGTGGAAAACAACGCCTTCAAGCTCTCTTGTATCAATCTTCCAAAGAGCAGGCAATCTATTCTCCCTTGCAAAAACAAATGACCATACATCATTGGCAACCTTGCTTTCAGGATTCACTATGCGCAAAAGACTGTAATCTTGCGCGTCTTCTTTTTGGACTATAAAACCAGGAGCAGAAGGAACATATCCTATGTCAGTAACATCCGCATCTATTATCTGCTTTACAGTATAATACATAGAGGCGAGCCTGACAGGCATGCGCATAGAGAAATCTTCAAGGACAGCCCTTCTTCCGTCAGGAAATGTCACGCCCAAAGGCCATCTTAAATGAACACTAACAAAGCGCTCTCCTTCAAACTGCTCGCGCTCTTTTGCAAAAACAATGTCAGCACGAGCAGACGCCTTGCTTACAACAATCCCCTTTTCAGAAAAAGGAGAAAAATCAACACAATCTGAAACTCTCTTTTCAATGAATCTCTCAAGACTCTCCTCAATAGAACCTGAAACATTAACCCCATCAGGTCCAGTCTTATAGAGAGGCGGAATACGACTCTCGCCGTAATATCCTTTCAATATTACCTTTCCATTTGAATAAGGGAATCCTTCAAAAGGATAGTTTGGAGGGGTTGAAAAGAAAAGAGAGCCGACGTTTCCCTCCGGCGCCCTGATAAGCAAAGGCACCCTTACTCCTTCAACGAGAACGCTCGGGTATTCATTGTTGTGAACTCCCCCCTGATCTGCAAAAATCATCCCTCCTTGAGAGCCTGCAACAAGAAAGGCCTCCTCTGAGGCTATATTCAAACAAGTTGATATATGATCCTGAATAACCTTGACATCCATACCCTCCTGAACGCTCTCATATTGAGCTGTTCTGATGCGACTCACAGCATATATGGTCACTCCAAAAGCTATCAGAACCAGCAAGCCTATTATCATAAAAACAGTAATTTGGCCCTCCTTCCCTGAAAAAGAACCCTTGCTCATACTTTCACCCTCAACTTGCCCGTGAGATCAGGCCATAGATCAACAAGACTTTGTCGCGAAAAGGTCCCTAAAGGAGGGGTCTTGTGGGCCACAATATAATATTCTGAATCGCTTGGCTGAACTTTGCAATGAGACCTCACAGAAGGATCTGCATTCTTGATAAACCTCTCACAAGTGCCTGCAGGAAAATCAATATTAGAATAATACCAGCCAGCATAGTCTATCTGAGAGAGAGTCACGTTCTCTTCTTTAAAACCATAAGACAACCCAAGACCTTTCTTTGCTATGTAAACAAAATCAAAAAGAGGAGTTGCATTGAAAAAAGAATAATCGAATTCCCTGACTCCTGGACTGTGAACGTAATCAAAAACATAACGCCTTAGAAGCTCGTGAGGCCTTGAGAAAAACAAGAGCGATGTGGAATCAATTCCGGGCAGAGCAGAGACTCCTGGAGCGTATATCAGAGAATTAAGATTCCAATTATACCAAACACTACCTGCGCAAGAATCATAATCACCATCATCATTTATTGCATTCTGGCAGGAATCCACTGGGAGATTCAAAGCGTGCAAGAAACTGTTTGGACTATCAATGTTGCTGTTGAGAGAGAGTCCGAAAGCAATTCTGTTACCAAACTGCAAAACACAAGCATTGTTCACGCACCCTCTTGAATTGATAGCACCAAAAAAGCCAGTCTGAATGCAAGAATTGTCAAAATAACCCGGAACGTATCCAAATGTTGTAGAATAGTTCAACCTGTGAAGAGCATTAAATGGAGTATCGCAATACAATGAGAAATTGTCAGGACTCTCCCTTAAAGCAAGCGCTACAAGCTGTTGAGCTAGCAGAGCAGTCCTGCTCGTCCAATTTCCCTGAGAGCAGAACTTATCCAAAATGAACTGCCCAGAATCTATGCACTTGGGCCCTTGAGATGGAAATCTCAAACCATCCCAGTATGCTGCTGGCAAATTGTCAAAAGTCTCATTGAAAGAATTATCAACAAGACACTGGGATGAAGTTTTACAAAAACCCACTTGAGAGCGCTGCCAGTTAGAAACCAAGTCAAACTCCACCCAATCAGCGCTTTGAGCAAACGCTATGGGAAATAGCAAGAGTGCAACAAAGAGCAACTTGACAATCAGGCGCATCTGAACCCTTTACCTCCTCTAACTCTTACCTCTCCTTTCTTGATACACTCAACACCATCCCAACACTCATTTTCAGGACAGCAACCGTTCTTTTTCTCATTACCTACAGAACTCCACCTTATCACTTTTGAAAAATGCTCTCCATCACTTGATGTCAACATCCACCTCCCATCCACAGTGCAAACAAGATTTCTTTTAGAACCTGTCAGAACCGCATTCTTCAAAGGCAATCCGCAAGGCTCTTTCAACTTAGGAATTATGCCTGCTTCGTCAAGAAGGGGAGTTGAAGCGTTAACATCACACTTGTAGAAAACTCCCCTATAATTAACTGCTGAGCTGGCTCCAGGAACGGACTTGCCTGAAGCAACAAACCTGTTATTTATGCAAGCTCCAATAGCAGAGTTTGCGTTAACCTCCTCGTAAGTTTTCACGGGGTCATCAGCTTCACCGCAACAGCGAGAGCCTGTCCATGACAGTCCTGCACGCTCGCAAGAATCCCTTCCAAACTCGTCAAGAGAGATAGCCCAAGACCCTTGGCTTGTGCAATAGTTAACTTTTCCTTCAATAATCCTCCTATCACCAGTTTTGGCGCCGTTTTCAGAGTACGGAGCATCCCCTCCACACTCTACAATCTCTTCACCATCACATAAATACTCGTGACCTGCTATAATCTCCCTGCCTGAGAGCTGAAGAATCTTATCAAATCCTTCAGGTGTTGGCTGACACGTGAAAAAGAGAGATCCGTTCGAGACAACGCTAACTCCCGGGCACTGGCCAAGGTCAACAATTGAACCAACTCTCTCAAGCGCCGCCCAAGTCTTAATCCCTCTGCTCGATGTTCCGCAAAACGCCTGCTTGTCAGAATAAAAACTGCATCCTGAATATGGAACATCGCCGCAACAATCTCCCAAAAGCCAAGTGCTTGCCTTTATAGTGCACTTTCTGGCATCCTTGTAGTCACAAATAGGGCCGTTGGAATCAAAATTGCCATCCGTATTCAAACAAGCGACAACCTCATCATCAAGATTTGAAGTGCTAAGAGTTGATGTGGGGCTTAAAAGCCCTCTTTGCGTGAACCACGCAACAGCCCTATTATCAGAAACCTTGACAGTTATGCTCTCTCCAGGAGATGCTTTTGCAAGACTGCCTGCCCTTCCAAGCAATACAGGCTGATCAGAATCGAGAGAAAACAGTGGACGGGTGATAATTGTGCCTTGACCCCCTCTTATATCAAGATTACTTATCTGAACAAAAGGAAGAATAACAAGAAATCCTTTTCTTCTTCTCCTGTTGTTGCAAAAAGGATTGCCTGTCTGGGAAGAGAAAGTTATGTTTTCTGCCAAAGTGGGAGAAATATCAAAATAAGGCTTTGAAGGTGTTGCGCACACTTGTGTTGAGAGGTCATCATCAAAAACAGCGCACAAAGCAACATCGCCAGAACACCCAAACCTCACATCTCCACTTATGGAAGTTATAACGCTCCGTTCACTCAAATGAACTTTTGACTGTTCAAACTGGCCAAGAGAATAAGAAGATGACCTATAGAGGCTGTTATCTGAAACAACCGCAATTTGAACATTCTGAGCAATAGCCAAAGTACTCACTACAACAACCAGCATCAAATAGTATAAACGCATAGTCACCCTTTTTCCTCGAAAAAGCCAAAAAAGCTTTATATAGTTTTCCTCGTATTAGTCAATTTTGTGAAACACAAAATTCCAATAGCAATACTCCTCATCTCCCTTGCAATTGCAGGCACCATATTGTGGCAGAACTATTCAAAAAAATCACGCTTGGACATGACTGTTCAAGAGTGCCTGAGCGCGAGCGATGAGCGAAAAGAATTTCTAAGAGCGCTGAATGAGAAAAACACAGAAATATGCGATTCGCTCCAAGGCTTGCTGAAAAGCAGGTGCAAGGCATACATCAATAAAGACTCCTCAGGGTGCAGTCCTGCTGACTCTGAATGCATAGCAATAACAACAAAAGATGAAAGCTTGTGCGCAACAGTATACTGCAAAGCATGGATTCTTGAAGATCCAAGCCTTTGCTCACAAGCTCCAAACCCCTCATTCTGCAAAATAATGGTAACACATAGCTGGCAGGAGATTGACTCTGCAAACAAAGAATGCCTCGAACACGCTAAAAGCCAAGTCCTTGGCGAATAGACTTCTCCGAAAAGCCCAAAAGCCTCATAACGGAAGCCATATCTGAACTTGAACGCATACCAGAAGGGCGCTTTGCAAAGGATGCAAAGGCTATGGGTGCTTCAAACTTCTCACATAAAAGAGCATTTTGAGCCATCCTCCCAAGAACAACTGCGCGCCTTTGATTGGGAGAGTCCAATATTGACCTAAACGAGAACCCTATCTTGACACCTTTCCTGCTCGCAAGCCTGCAGAGAACCTGATTGAGACCTGACTTCCTATAATGAGTCTTGTCGTCTCTTGAAGAGAGCTCAAAACCAAAAACCACATCTGCTCCGCGCTCGATAGCTTCCCTGCTTGCAGGACAGACTGCAAGAGCGCCCAAACTCCTCGCCCTGTGAATCTGCTCAGGCTTGATGTAGAGAGCATTCTTTATTGCTATGGGTGCTGATTCAGAAAAGAAATCAGCCTTGCTTGAATAAACAAAAACCAAACCTTCAAGGCCCAATACCTGGGCAATTCTGATGAACTCATTCTCATTCCCTTCAGGAAAAACCACATCAAACATAAACCTGCATTGCCAGAAAACCATTAAAATACTTTCGAGTAGGTGTATTGGAAATGAACAAAGAGCGGTTGCAAAAGATACTCGCAAAAGCAGGCATTGCAAGCAGAAGAGCCTGCGAGAAAATAATAGAAGAGGGCAGGGTAAGAGTAAACGGATCAGTTGCAAAAATAGGGGATAGCGCAACAGCAGAGGATGTTATCACTGTTGATGGTAAAAGAATAAAACCAGAAAAGCCAGTCACCCTTGCCCTCAACAAGCCAAAAGGATACGTTACGACGGTAAAAGAAAAACACGGAATGCGAACCGTAATGGAACTAATACCTGTAAAAGAGCGAGTCTACCCAATAGGCCGACTTGACAAGGACACGCAAGGCCTCCTACTATTCACCAATGATGGAAATCTTGCCAACAAATTGATGCACCCCAGATACGGCGTTGAGAAAACATACGTAGCAAAACTTGACAAGCAATTGCAGAAAAAGGAAAAAAAAAAGCTAAAAGAGGGAATACTGGTTGAAGGCAGAAAAGTGAAGGCAAGAGTGCGGGCAGAAAATAATATTGCAACAATAACAATACACGAGGGCAGAAAACACATAGTAAAGAGATTGTTCGCAAAAATAGGATACAAAGTAAAAAACCTCAAAAGAATTGCGATAGGACCTATAAAGCTCAAAAACCTGCCATTGGGAAAGACGAGAAGGCTCACAGAACAAGAAATCAAATCTCTTCTGGCCGATTAGATAAAAGCAATTGAAAACAGCGCATTAAAAACACAAACCGCAACCTTTAAAAACCCTTTCTTTTCTGTGCAGAATATGCCACGTGGAATGTACAGATCAAGAACCTTCCGAAGAGTGAAAGTCAGAACGCCAGGAGGGTCAGTAGTCACTCATTACAAAAAACGCAAAGCATCACCTGCACACTGCGGGAAGTGCGCTGCAAAACTATATGCTGTTGCAAGAGGAAGCCCCTCACAGATACGAAAAATAGCAAAAAGCTCAAGAAGGCCTGAGAGGCCTTATGGGGGTGTCTTGTGCTCTCCGTGCGCAAGGCGCGAGCACATATCAAAAGCACGCTCATAATTTCCTGCAGGATGCGGCGACGCCCTGCAAGATGGAGGAAAGAAAATGATTGAAATAGGAAGAATCTGCATGAAAATTGCCGGAAGAGACGCCGGCAAGATCTGCATCGTCACAGACGAGATAGACAAAACCTACGTTCTCATAGATGGTCAGACTCGCAGAAGAAAATGCAACAGGGCGCACCTAGAACCATTAAATCAAAAAGTAAAAATCGAAAAAGGTGCTTCTAATGAATTGGTTCGCAAAGAGCTTGAAAAACTAGGGTATGCGCTTCCAAAGCCAAAAGTCAAGAAAAGCAAACCTAAGACCTCAAAGAAAACAAGCGAGTAATATTCAACTCTGCGCCAACAACCGGCACGGTCAAGCCGAAATTCTCAAGAACTGCAGGATGAATCTCTCCAAAAAACCCTATGACCTGCCCATTGACCAAAATGCGCGCCGACCTGCCTGGAATAAAACAACCATAATCAAACTCCTCAACAGAGTACTCTGCGGAAACATTGCGCAATAAGAACTCAACGGCCTGCTTCATTTCAGTAAAGCTTGCACTTGCGTGCGCTGATGCTGCTGCAATATGATTCTCATCCAAAACAGAATCGCCCTTGCGAATTGTCACAAGCCCTTGCTCAAAAATTTTCTGAGGGTACTCAACATGACGATTCTTAGAGAGAACATCAACGAGAATTGGCAAAAGCCAAGACCTGACACAAGAGTAAGTCAAAGACATATAATTCTCAATCTCAACAACATCCATATCGACGCCCATCTTGTCTGTGAGCAACTCCTTATTGGACAAAATCGCACTGCAAACTTCCTGATACTCAAGGCCAGTCCACAATGAGCGCAAAGAATCTGCAAAAGGAGCAATAGGCAATGGAGCGCCTGCAGTAAACTCCTCAAGAGGCAAAGCCTCAATATTCTTGTAACCCCTCATTATCGCAATATCCTCAATAACATCAACAGAATGCAAGACATCCTTCCTATAAGGAGGAACCTCCACAATGCCTTTTCCTTTGTAAGAATACTGGGCTCTCTCAAGCAAGGACTTTATCTCAGACTGTTTTAGAGAAATCCCAAGAAGACTTTCTATAAGATCCAAATCAAACCTGAAACGCTCAGACTTGACCTCAGGAGAGATACGCCTTCCAGGCTTTATATTTGCAGGATGAATCCTATAGCCCCTGTCTGCAAGCGCGTACGCAAAAATAGTCGATGCAAGATTAACAGAATCATAATCTGTTCCTGTAACCTCAACAACAATCTCAGAGTCGCCCACCTCAAGCTTTCCACTATCCTCAGAATTGACTATGGGCGGAAAAGTCACAACATCCCCTTTAGAAC
>RFLK01000058.1 GCA_003694525.1 Candidatus Woesearchaeota archaeon | reverse complement strand
GATTAAACTTTTAAATATCCCATATCAAAGCATCCATTTATGAAACTCATATCTTGGAACGTGAATGGCATTCGTGCCATATTGAAGAAGGGTTTTTTGGATTTTGTTGAAGAGCACAGCCCGGATGTTCTCTGTCTTCAGGAGACAAAGGCTCGTCCTGAACAGGTTGATTTGAGCCTTCCAGGATATGAGATGTTTTGGAATTCTGCTGAGCGGAAGGGTTATTCTGGAACTGCAATTTTTACAAGGAAAAAGCCTTTGAATGTGTTTTATGATATGGATATGGAAGAGCATGACAAGGAGGGCAGGGTTATAACTGCAGAGTTTGACAAGTTCTTTTTGACGACGGTTTATACTCCGAACTCAGGAAGAGGTCTTGTGCGCTTGGATTACAGGCAGAGGTGGGATAAGGATTTCTTGTCTTTTTTGAAAAAGCTCGAGCGCAAAAAGCCAGTCATTTTGTGCGGGGATCTTAATGTTGCTCATAAGGAGATTGATCTTGCAAATCCTCAGGCAAATGTGAAAAATCCTGGTTTTACTCCTCAGGAGAGGGCTGGTTTTGATCGTCTTATCGCTTCCGGTTTTGTTGATTCTTTCAGGGAGCATAACAAGGATCCTCACAATTATACTTGGTGGAGTTATATGTTTAATGCGCGTGCAAAGAACATCGGCTGGAGGATTGATTATTTTGTCGTCTCGGAAAGTTTGCGTAATGCTTTTGAGAGCTCCAAGATTCACTCCGATGTTATGGGCTCTGATCACTGTCCTGTCTCTCTTAAGCTCAAATAGCGCGCTTATTCTTCGCGAAGTGCATCAACAGGCCTTAATTTTGAGGCTCGCTTTGCGGGAAGCGCTCCTGCGATCATTCCTGAAATTGATGCAAATGCGAGCACACCTACAACAAGAGCTGTGGAGAATTCTGTGGTTATTGTCCCCTTGCCCATTGCGTAGTTGACGGCAGTCTCTATCGTTTTTGATATTCCCGCCCCTGCTGTTATTCCTAATAGCCCTCCTAAAAATCCTAATACCGCACTCTCTGTAAGAAACAGTTTCATCACATCCGAGTTCTTGGCGCCTATTGCTTTCATAACTCCTATCTCTCGTGTTCTTTCAAGAACTGATGTGAACATCGTGTTCATTATCCCGACTCCTCCAACTATCAGGCTTATTGCTGCAATTCCGATGAATACTGCTTTGATTATTGAGAGCACTGATAGGAATGTTTGTATCAGCTCTGTGCTTGTTTGCACTGTAAAGTCTTCTTTGCCTTCTCTCTGGCCTCTTTTTTTTCTAAGTTTTTTGAGTATGCTCTCTGCGACTTTTTCAGGGTCTTCTCCTCTCTCGCTTTGAGCCATTATTATCGAGTATTCGTTTTTTGTTTCCAGAACTTCTCTTGCGTCCTTCTCGCTCACTGTTATGCTTCTATCAAGGCCAGGATCCCCTGTTCGCTTCAAGATTCCGACTATCTTGAAAGTCTTGTTCCCTACGAGCATCTTGTTTCCGACTCTCAGGTTCTTTCCGAATATTTTGGAGTGTGCAAGGTTGTATCCGACAACCGCTTTTTCTTCGTCTTTGTGGGTGAGCAGTCTTCCTCTCTCAGCCTCCCACGTGTTGACCTTGACTGCAAGGTCTCTCTCTTGGGGGTCTTCAGGAACGCTTGCAAGAAACACTGTTCTTTGTATGTTGTTGTATCTTGCTATTGCTGATTGGAATAGCATTCCTGCAGCAGAGCTCACTCCTTTTGCTTTTTTGACAGAGTCGACATCTTCTTTTTCAAGCCTGCCCGGAGCGCTCTCGGATCCGAATCCGAACTCTTTTGGCTGGATTAGTATTTTGTCCGCTCCGACTTTTTCAAATTGCTTTTGGACGGTTTTCTCAAGCCCTTCTCCGAGAGAGACTAATGCTACAACTGCTGCTATTCCTATGAATATTCCAAGAACTGTCAGCGCGGCTCTTTTTTTTCTTTTGCTTATGTTTTTGATTGCAAGTTGTATTTGCTCTTTCATTTTCTAAGGGCCTCAACCGGGGCTAGTTTGCTTGCATCTCTTGCGGGAAGAATTCCTGATATCATTCCTACCGAAAAGCCGAATGCAAGTGCGAATGCTATCAGCTCTGCGGATATGTGTGCTCTTATTGCCCCGCCTATCACGTTCTGTCCTAATATCTCTGCAAGTTTTGCAAGCCCTGTTCCAAGCGCGCTTCCAACAATTCCTCCTGCAAGTCCTAAAAACCCGCTCTCGAGAACGAATAGTGCTATTATGTCCGCTCTTCGCGCGCCTATGGATTTCATTATTCCTATGTCTTTTTGCCTTTCAAGAACTGATGTGTACATCGTGTTCATTATTCCTATCCCTCCTACCAGAAGGGATATCAGGGCAATTCCCACAAAGACTGCTTGAATCACTCCTAAAACGGTGTTTATGCTTGCTATGAGCTCTTCGCTGGTCTGGACGGTAAAGTCTTCAAAGCCTTCCTTTTGCCCCCTCTCTCGTCTCAGTGCTCTCATAACCTTGTCTGCAACTTTAGATGGGCTCGCTCCTCTGGTCGTCTCTGCAAAGATTGCACTGTATTCTTTGCTTTTGTTGAACAGCTCTCTTGCGTCTTTCTCGTTTATCATCAGTGAGTTGTCTCTTCCGGCTCCGATTTTTTCAAGAAGTCCCACTATCTTGAATTTTTTTCCGTTGATGAGTATCTTGTTTCCTAACTGCAGGGGTTTTTCAAAAGTGCTTCCTTGCCACAAGTCATTTCCTGCAATAACTGCTCCTCTCTCGCCTGCAGAGAGCATTCTTCCTTTTGCAAGTTTTATGTTGTTGGCGTCAATGACTAGTTTTCTCGCATCGCTCTCTTCTGGAACGCTTGCAACAAATAGAACTTCAAGCTCGTCTCTGCTCTCAATTCGTGCAGATTGCAGTATTCTCCCGGCAGCTCTTGACACTCCGGGGGTTCTTTTGACTATTTTCAGATCGTCCTCGCTCACCGTGCCTGCAGCATCCTGCCCTGGAGGCCCAAAGTTTGCGCTAGCGCCTTGTATTATTATCTTGTCAAATCCTACGCTTGCAAACTGTTCATTGACGGCAGCTCTAAGCCCTTGTCCGAGAGATATTAGGGCGACAATTGCCGCAATTCCTATGAACACTCCTGTTGTTGTGAGCAGTGTTCTAAGCCCTCTTCTCTTAAGGCTCGCAGTGGCTATCCTTAAGTAGTCTTTGATCATTTACGCTTTTTGTACCAGTAATAGCCCGCTCCTGCTGTTATCAGTATGAGGATTGCAAGTTTCAATGTGTTACTCTCTTCTCCAAGGTCTTTTGGAGTTATTATTTTCAGCGGGAGGGCGTATTTTCTTGCAAAGTCCTTGTTGTATGGGTCTTTGAATTCTGCTTCTGCTTTAAGTTCAAACTGGGCTTTTTTTGGTTTTATTATGAACTCTGCTG
>RFLK01000057.1 GCA_003694525.1 Candidatus Woesearchaeota archaeon | reverse complement strand
GGATAGTTGCCTTGCAGGAAGGCTTCTTATGCAATTGCCAGATTTTTCGACGACAAACACTGCCAAACACCTATTAAAAATTTTCTTTTAGTAGTATTAATAATTTGTTAATAATCCTTTTATATAAGCCTTTCGTTCGAACTCAAAAAGAGGAAACAAGATGTGCGGAATATTAGGATACGAGGGTGCTTTGCAGGCAACACCACTCATATTCAAAGGGCTCAAGCAACTCTCATACAGAGGGTATGACAGCTGGGGGATATGCGCGCAAACAAAAAAAGGACTTCAAACGTTCAAAAGAGTGGGCGATATAACAAAAAGCAACGAGCCCAAATTTGACAGCACAAAAGCAATAGGACACACCAGATGGGCAACGCACGGCAAAGTCACTCAAAAGAACGCACACCCGCACCTGAACGAGAGCGGAACAATAGCAGTAGTACACAACGGAATAATAGAGAATGCGGACGATCTCAGACTGGCACTTGAAGATGAAGGATACAAGTTCAAAAGCGAAACCGACACAGAAGTCATACCCCACCTTCTGGACTATTTTGCAAAACGCTATGACGATCACACAGCTCTGCTCAAAACACTAAAGCACCTCAAGGGCAGCTACGCCTTCCTCGCGCTCCTTAAAGGAAGGCTGGCTTTTGCCCGAGACGGAAGCCCTCTAGTCATAGGACTTTCAAATAGTGGAAAATTCATAAGCTCAGACATACCAAGCTTTCTACACCACACGCGCAAAACAATCGTGCTTGAAGACGGCGATTGGGGTTTTGCAGATGAGGACAGGATATATTCTGGAAAAGAGATAGTCTCAAGGCCCGCGAGGATTGAGAGCTGGGATGTTGAAGTCGCAAAAAAAGGAACATACCCTCATTTTATGCTCAAAGAAATAGAAGAGCAACAGATGACAATAAGAAAAGCCCTCAACCAAGACGGCAGGATCAAAATAGCGGCAGACCTTCTGAGCAGAAGTGAGGTCTACATACTCGGATGCGGCACTAGCTACAACACAGGCGCAATAGCATCCTACGAGCTTGCAAAAGCAGGAATCAGGGCAATACCCTCACTTGCATCAGAATTTGAACCTCACCTGCCGTTCATCAACGAGGATAGCATAATAATAGCACTATCGCAAAGCGGAGAGACAAAAGACGTCATAGACGCTGTGAGAGAGGCAAAGAAAAAACAAGCCAAAATAATAAGCATAGTGAACACGCCCGGAAGCACCCTTGCAAGAGGGGCAGACATACACATACCCATGAAAAGCGGGCCTGAAATATGCGTTCTATCAACAAAAAGCGCGACAGCGCAACTTGCAATACTATCCCTTCTCACCCACGAGATTGAAAACAAAAGCCCAGACCTTTTGCGAGAAGCCGCAGCCTGCGCACCACACGTTATCGCGCAAACAAAGAGGGTGGCAAAACAACTTGCAAAAAAACTCAAAGACACCCGCTCAATATTCACAATAGGACGAGGCCCTCTCGCCCCCCTTGCAAGAGAGGCCGCGCTCAAAATAAAAGAAGTCAGCTACATACACGCAGAAGGAATGCCTGCAGGAGAGCTGAAACACGGGCCCATTGCGCTAATAGAGCCAGGAGTTCCAGTAATAGTTTTTGCAGACTCAAACACAAGAACACTGACAATCTCAAACGCATTAGAAGTAAAAGCAAGAGGAGCGTACGTTATAGGAATTGACAGCAAGAACCACCCTGCATACGATACCCACATACAAATACCGGACATAGAAGAAGCAACGCCAATGCTTGCGCTCTTGCCAATACAACTGCTCTCATACTACCTCGCACTCGAGAGAGGATGCGACCCTGACAAGCCCAGAAACCTTGCAAAAAGTGTCACAGTCAGATAAAAAGACAAAAATAAAACGAAAAAAAGAAAAACAACTCATCGGAGGTAAGGAAAATGGACCTTGAAACAGCATTGGAACAATTGACAGAAGAAGGGAGACTGAGAGCGATAGTCCTGGCAGTTGACAGGAAACTTACAGACAAGGAAGAACACGTGCAAGAAGCATATCACTATGGCAATAGAACATTCCTGCCAAGCCTGACCTACAAAGACGAGGTAAAAGTCCTATGCATGGGAGATAGCAAAAGTCAAGTAGACTATCTTCTCAGAATTGCAAACGAGAGCCTATTCTCATACCAAGACCACCTTGCAGAAGGAAACAGGGAACTCCAGGAAGCATACGCTTTCCTAAGGGAAACATTCGGCCCATCATCAAAAGCATACAAAGACTTCCTGAAAGGGCAAAAAAGCGCCTTGCTCTACGAGGCAGACCTCTAATTTTATAAACGCTTGGCGCAATGCCCAAACAATGGACATAGTGTTGAGTGTGCGCAAAAGCATTGAGAAGAGTGCAGGAGAATACTTTGACAGGGCAAAAAAGCTGCGAAAAAAAGCGCAAGGTGCAAGAGAGACCGCACAGCGCTATGAGAAAAAACTTGCAACACTTGAGAAAAAAAGAGAAAAAATACTGAAAGAAAAAAAAGAAGTTGAAAAAGTAAAAAGAACCGCTCCAATAGAATGGTACGAAAAGTTCAGATGGTTCAAAAGCAGCGAAGGATTTCTGTGCATAGGCGGGCGGGACGCCACAACAAACGAGATACTGATAAAAAAGCACACTGAACCTTTTGACGTGGTGTTTCACGCAGAGATGGCAGGCTCGCCATTTTTCATAGTCAAAACGCAAGGAAAAACACCAGGAGAT
>RFLK01000056.1 GCA_003694525.1 Candidatus Woesearchaeota archaeon | reverse complement strand
TTGAACTATTCCCGCAAGGCTATTTGGGCGTATTATTTTCTCAGAATGGCTTGGCGCTAGTTTGAACGCTGAAAACCCTATTATGCCCCCCAAGATATATCTTTTTAACCCCATATTTTCGAAAGCCTATGATTTGTTTATATTGTTTACATTTAAAATTATATAAAAAATCATATTTTGTTATTATCCGATTGAGGGGTATTCGAGTCCCAGTACATCAAGGCTGCCTCTCTCCTGGTACATTTTGCGTGCCTCATCCAGATCCTGTTTGCTTATCTCGGGCAAGCTTCCAGGGCTTGCTCCATCAAGTTTTGAGATTGTCCTGAGGACCTTGTCTACTTGCAATCCTGTGTAGGATGAGACTTTTCCGTCCTTTATGTCTTTGTTTTGCGCTTTAGCTAATAGGTCGTTTATTCCCTTTTGCACTTCCTTGCTCTCAGCTATGTATCGCGTTCGCGTGTCTTGAACGAATATGCTGTATCCTTTTTCTTGAACAAGATCTGCTCCGGTTGTAAGGGCTCTCATATCAGAAGGGGCTCTCCATTGAATCTCTCCATAATAGTTTGCCATAACGTCGAGAGACCAGGTTTCTTTACCGTAATCTCTTTTATACGCGTATTTCAGCCCAGGAGTGTCTCCGGTCTCTTTCTTCATCTGGACTGCGCGAACTATCTCCCTATAGCTTATCTCATCCCTCTCGCCTTCAATCAGCGCTATGTTTTTCACAATGCTTGCGATTTGAGTTGGTGTTGGCTGGTATCTTTTTTCTCCGAAATAGCCTTCAATAAGTCTTCCTTCCTTGTTTTTGGACCACTCGTCGAGTATTTCTTTCAGAGCTTTGGCCGTCTGCTTATTTTCTAATTTTATTCTCAAATCCTCTCCGTCTACTGTATGTGTGGATGGGATGTGCAGGCTTATCCCGTCGATGCTTTCTATGAAGAAGCTCTCGTAAGGGTTGTGTTCTTGTTCGATCTGCTCTTGCTGCCCCTCTCGGCCTGTGTTGGTGAATGCCAGGGCCCCGAGGCTTATTGCAAGTCCTGTTGCAAATGCTCCTATTATCTTGTTTCTCTTGCTGACTTTTTTCTCCAATGTATTCCTCTGGCTCTCAAGGGTTGCTGTTGTAGTCTCAAGCCTTTGTTTTTCTCTCTCAATTCTTTCTTTGTCTTGGGTCAGGCCCTCTTTTTCCTGTTCGAGCTTCTCTGTCAGTTTTTCAAGCGTCTCTTTTTGTCTTTCAAGCTTTTCATTCTCTCTGATTAGCTGGTTTCTGTGGTATCTTGCATTGTCCCTGAACTTATCCCAATAGACTGCATAGCTCTTCAGTCTTTGAGCAAGGTCTTCAGGGCTTTGAAAATCTTCAAGTATCTTTCTTAGTTTTTCTTGTGCTCTTCTTTCTGTCATTTTACCAATCGTATAGGTCGTCTGGTGCATCGACGTCTTCTGGCTCGTAGCTATCCCAGGAGCTTAGAAGTTTGCTCTTAAGATCGTCTTTGACTTCTCTCCTTATATCCTTTGCAGCGCGCAGTGCTTCCATAACGAGTTTTGAGCTCTCGTTTCGCACTTGAGATAGTCCTTGATAGAGTGCATTCTTCAGATTTTGAGTGAAAATGTCCGGCCTGTCGACCACGTGCTCTATGCTCTCTTTAACAACTGTGCTGAATCTGCTGTATGCAAGGTTCAAAGAGTCCGCATACTCCCTGACTGCGCTCTGCGGTATGTAGCTCTTCCCGTCAGCTCTTCTTATCTCTTTGCATCTCTCTTCAAGCTTTGTCGTGTATTTTTCAGGCATTATTTTTTTCATTTTTTCTCCTCCGCACTCCATTCGAATATGTCTTCTGGCATTGGTATTTCTTCTGGTTCGTATTCTCTAAAGCTTTTGATCAGTCTTTGAGCGTATTCTCTTACCGCGTTATCTCTCTGTTTCAGTATTTCTTTTGATATGTTTTCTTCGTATTTTGCAAGGTCGTTGTAGTTTCTTATCATTGGAATTCCCTTCGCATTTTTGAGGTCTCTGATTCCTTGCGCGCAGAGTATTTCTTCTGCGTGCATCTTGTCTTTGATGATTTTGATGGTTTCTTGTTGAAGTTTCCTGTATTCTTCTTGAGTTCTCTTCTGTTGTTCGTTGTAACTGTTTGGCCTCTCTCTTTGTTTCCTGTCGAGGTCTTGTATTTGTCTTTCAAGCGTCCCGTTGAATTCGAGAAGGTCTCGCACTGGTTGTGTGACTCTGTACTGCCAGGGGTCGCTGAAGTATTTTTCGTCTGTGAGGTACTGTAGCAGTGCAATCCTGTCTGCGCACATTGCAAGCCTGAATCCTTTGTGTTTTTGCGCAAGCTCTGCAAGGGTAACATCATTGATTTTTGCTTTTTTGTTGAGTTTTTCCGTATTTCTTGTGAGGTTGCAAAACCAGGTGTTTTTTGCGCTGAGCAGTTTTCTGTATGGTTTGCTCTCCCGCATCTCTTCAATGATGCTTTCAATCTCTGAGCTTGTGTGATTCTTGAATTTTGCAAACCCCGGGCCTTCTCTTTTGAGAAGCTGTGCTGTGAGCCAGTCAAGCTTCTCGAGTTTGAGAGTGTATATCCCAGGGTTTTGTTCGTATTCCATTTGCTTTGCAGCATTGCCCTCTCCACCTTTGTTGTTGTGTTGCTTTAGAAATACTATTTAAACCTTTCTAAAATTTACTACTAAAAAGTAAAAAAATTAACGCTTGGATTTGTAATGTCTTCTGCTGGCCTCAACAATTTCCGGGAGTGTTATTTTGTAGAGGTCTGCTGGCCTTGAAGGATCGTCTGTTTCCTTTGCACACCTCTCAAGGCTGACTTTCCTATCTTCTGCAAGTCTTAAGAATCGTTTTGCTACTTCTTTGTTCTGCAGAGTGTACCCTTTCAAAATTTCTTCTCCGCTCTCGCCTGTGAGTACTAATTCTGCTTCTTTTTTGTCGAGTTTTTTTGCTATTGCTTCGAGGCCGTTTGCGTAACGAACATATACTGGTTTGTTTTGATAAGTGCCTATGGCTTGAGCGCCTAGGGCCTCTTTCGGTTTTTTGGGATTCCACCATAGGTTGTATAGCAGGAGTCCGCCAACAATTGCGCCTGCTGCAATTATGGATCCGCAAGATGTGGCTGTATTCCAGGCGCCATCGTCCTCAAGTATGTATTTGATTGTGTCTTCTACATCTTCTGAGCTTACCATTTTGCCTTCTTGTTTCGAGGCAATATTTAAATCTTTCCTTTTTTGTCACGGTTTAGTAGTATATAAAAAAGTAGAAACACTTAAATAAGGTTTTGAACTCTCGGAGGATATGAATGTTAAAAATAGGTTTGGCCTTTTAGCTTCTATATTTGCTTTGTCTTCCCTCTCTGCTTGCGTTCCGGGCCAGCAGGGGGGTCTTCGCTCTATTTTTCGCGAGATAGGCAACTGGCTCAAGCTGATTTTCTTGGACATCTCAAAAGGAGGTCCTGAGAGTGTCCTGATCTTGAAGCTTCTTTTTGCATTTCTTCTCTTTGTGATTCTTTACGGCATTATGGAGTTCTTGAAGGATAGTCTGCATTTCCCGCGAAATGTCCGCCTTGCAATTGCGGCGATTTTGGTAGTTATATCGACCGTCTTGGTGCCTAAGAGTATTCTTCTTGGAGTTGCTGCAAGTTATGGGATAATAGCGTTTTCAGCCCTTGTGGGAGTTCCTGCAGCGGGTTTTCTCTATGCCATTTATCATTTTCTGGACGAGCCTAAGGCATCGCATCGTCTTGCAAAAGCGATAGCTTGGCTTGTAATATCCTGGGTTTCGGGAAGTTTTGCAGTATCAAGGTCTAGCGCTCTTGAGAAGTCGGGAGTCAAGGCGTTCAGCTATTTTGGGGGTTTCCTCTCTACTCTCTCAACAATAGGTTTGTTGATTTTCCTGTTCTATTTGCTTCTTGCGCTCTTCTCTCTTGGAAGAGAGCATATTGATTATTATGGAAAGAGAAGGGATATTAAAGACTTTTTTGCAGAGAAGCCAAAATCATTCTTCCGTTTTTCAAAGCATCTTGTTGAGGATATCGAATCCGCTGCAACTTCAAATAATGAGAAGGGGCTAACTTCTCTCTTGCAGAAATCAAGATCCGCTTCCCGCTCTTTTGATGATGTTGCAGCTGAGTTGAAAAAAAGGCTTGGGAAAAAGCCATCTGCTTGGGCTCACAGGGGAGATGTTGATTCAAAAGTGAATTCTATTATGCAGGCCAAGGCCGATTTTGATAATGCTATTGCTCAATTGCGACAGGCGCTTTTAGCTCAGCCGGTCAATTGGGCTGATGTGCAGGCCCACGCAACAAGCGCAGCTGATGCCTATGAGAAGGCTCTTGCAGATGCAAAGGATGGTCTGGAGCTCTTGAAGCTTCCTTGATGTTTCAAGTTCAGTTTTCAGCGTTAATTTTTTAATTTGTTTTCTTTGCAGGGCAATTATGGGGCTTTGTTTGGGAATAGAATCGACAGCGCACACTTTTGGAGTGGGCATAGTTTCATTTGATGGCAGAATTTTGGCTAATTCAAAGGATCAGTTCACGACAACTAAAGGAGGGATGGTTCCTAATGATGTTGCAAGGCATCACGAAGAGGTGAAAGAGCGCGTTTTGATGGATGCTTTTTCAAGAGCAGGAGTTAGCTGGGAGGACATTGATGTTATCGCTCTCTCTGCATCTCCTGGCTTGCCTCCTGCTCTTCACGTTGGTTTGAGGTTTGCAAAAGAGCTTTCCCGCGCGCACAAAAAACCTCTTGTTGCTGTAAATCATAGCATTGCTCACTTGGCGATTGGGGATTTGATAACTGGTGCGAAGGATCCTGTTTACTTGTACGTTTCAGGTCCAAACACTCAAATCATAGGGCTTGCAGGCGGGAAGTATAGGGTTTTTGGAGAGACTGTTGATTTGGGGTTGGGCAATATGCTTGACAAGTTTGCCCGCGAGATTGGCCTTGGCTTTCCTGGAGGGCCTAAAATAGAAAAGCTTGCAATGAAGAGTTCCAATTACATAGAGCTTCCTTATTCTGTAAAAGGAATGGATGTTTCTTTTGCAGGTATGCTCACAAAGGCGTTGCGTCTTTTTGAGCAGGGTTGTTCTAAGGAGGATTTGTGCTACAGCCTTCAGGAAACGGCGTTTGCAATGCTTGCTGAGATTTCTGAGCGGGCAATGGCTCACACTGGCAAGGGCGAGCTCTTGTTGATAGGGGGTGTTGCTGCAAATAAGCGTTTGTGCGCTATGCTTGATGTTATGTGCTCTGAGCGCGGTGCAAAGTTTTATGCGGTCCCCTTGGAGTATAGTGGTGATCAGGGAGCTATGATAGCTTGGCAGGGAGTTCTTCAATACTTGGCAGGAGAGCGAAGAAGTCCTGAAGAGTTGGACATATCGCCTTATGAGAGGATTGATGATGTTGAGGTTTTTTGGAAGTGAGTGTGCAGGTTTTTGAGCGCATAGTCTCATTGTTGGAAAATAATAATATTGATTTTTCTTTAACTGTGCACGAGCCTGTTTTCACATCAAAAGAGGCGGCGATTGCGCGTGGCGGCTTGCACCGTTTGAGATTTGGGGCCAAGGCGATGATTTTGAAGGTCGATGATTTTTTTGTTCAGTGCGTAATTCCTGCTGACAAGATGGTTGATCTTGAAAGGGTTAAGAAATTGTTTGGTGCTGAAAGGGTAAGGCTTGCAAAGCCGAGGGAGGTTGTCGATTTGACTGGTTGCGCTCCTGGAAGCATTCCTCCTTTCGGGAATTTGTTCGGCTTTGAAGTTGTTGCAGATCCTCTTCTCTCAGATCGCATTGATTTTAGTCCTGGTGTTCACGATAAGAGCATATCGATGGAGAAGAAGGATTGGTTGAGGCTTGTAAGGCCAAGGGTTGAAAGAGTTAGCGCTTCTTAGGTTTTGCCTTTTTCTTTGTTGTTTTCTTTTTTGTTTTAGTTGCTTTTTTTGTTGTTTTCTTGGCCGTTTTCTTTTTTGCTTTCTTCTTTACTTTCTTTTTGGCCTTTGAAGCCTTCTTTGCTTTTTTTGCAGGCTTTCGTGCTTTTGCTTTTTTCTTTGCTGTCTTCTTTTTTGCTGCGGGTGCAGCTCTCATCCTCTTTTTCGCTCTCGCAGGCTTTGGCTCTTTTTTTGTTTTTTCAACGCTCGGTGCCAGTGGCTCGTATATTAGTCCGCAATCCCTGCATATGAGTTGTTCTCTTGCAGGTGATTTGACCACGTTCAATGATGCGCAGTCGGGACATTCGTTGAGTTCAAGCACGTCAACCATGTTGTTTTAGTGTACAATATTGTATTTATTCCTTTTGTGACCACTTTCAGCTCATTAATCTTTGCTAAAGAAATTCTATAATGTGTGTACATTATTTTGATTTTGCAAGCTTTGCTCTGAGTTTTTCTTTTCCTTTCCAGTCGAGCGCTTCTTCAAGAACGTCATTTAAAGTTTCAACAGGAATTATTCTTGTCTTCTTTAGTTTATCCGCATCAACAATTATGTCTGGCAGGTTGCTTCTTGGGACTATTATGTTGGCAATTCCTGCCTCTATTGCCGCTTCAACTTTTGCTGAGACTCCTCCGATTGGCAGAACTTCTCCTCTCACAGACAATGATCCGGTCATTGCAGTGTTCTGTTTTATTGGTATGTTTTCAAGGGCGCTTATTATTGCTGTTGCAACCGCTATGCTTGCAGAGTCTCCTTCAACTCCTTCGTATGTTTGAAGGAATTGAACGTATATGTCGTATTCTTTTATGTCTGTTCCGAACGCTTTTCTGACAAGAGGCGTGACGTTTTTGACGGCTTCCTTTGCGATTGTTCCAAGCTTTCCTGTTGCGACGATTTCTTTCTCCTTTCCCCAAGGGCCTACTGCTGCCTCTATTGGAAGTATTATTCCGGAATGCGTGCCCCCAGATCCTATTACTGCAAGTCCGTTGACTCTTCCCACTTGTTTTCCTTTTGTGACTATTATCTCGTATTCTCTTTTCCTTTCTATGAACTTGTCAGCTATTTGTTGTTCAAGCGGTCTTGCAAGAGCTTTTGCTTGGGCTACGTGTTTTTCTTCAACTATGCTTGCGCCCAAATCTTTTGCGATATCTCCTGCAGCTCTCACAAGGCCTCCGAGCTCTCTTAGCCTTAGAGTCAGGTGGCCCTTTCTGTTTGCGAGCCTTTGCGCTTCTCTTATTATCAAGTCCACTGCTTTTTTTGTAAAGTGAGGTATTTTTCCGTCTCTCATAACTTCTTGCGCTACAAAACGGGCGATCTTGTCCCTGTTCTGCTTGTTGTCTGGCATGGTGTCTTTCATATAGACTTCATAGCCGTATCCTCTTATTCTGCTTCTTAGAGCAGGGTGCATGTGTTGTATTGTATCAAGGTTTCCTGCAGCTACCAGAACAAAGTTGCAGGGCACAGGCTCTGTTCTCACCATCGCGCCTGCAGATCTCTCGCTCTGCCCTGTTATTGAGTATCTTCCTTCTTGCAGCGCTGTTAGGAGTTCTTGTTGTGTTGCTGGTGCGAGTGTTGCTATCTCGTCTATGAAAAGCACCCCAAGGTGTGCTTTGTGTATTAGTCCTGCAACGACTCTCTCGTGTGCGGGAGTTCCGAGCCCTCCTGATTGCAGTGGGTCGTGCAAAACGTCTCCTAAAAGCGCGCCGGCGTGAGCTCCTGTGGCGTCCCAGAACGGAGCTTGTTTTTTTCCGTGATTGTCTACTATGACTTTTGGAGAGCTTATTTTTCCCGGGAGCATTCTCCTGCCCATGCTTACAAATATCAAGTATGCTGCGAGAAATAGCATTCCTCCGAGGAAGAATGCTGTGAACATTATATCGCTATTGTAGTAAGAGCGCGCCCACCAGGGCAGTACGAGGTTTGCAATTAGCAGTCCTGCGAGTATTACGTTTTGTATTTTGAACAGTCCTGTGTTCTGTATTTTGGCTTTTGCGGTTATTTCTCTTCCCTTTCCTGCATTGACTGTTCTTATGAGCGGTTGGTTTTCATCGTGCGGGTTTGCAAATGACAATATGTCGACGAGCTTTTCTTTTGGCAGGAGTTCTGCAAGGGCGAGTCCGAGCATTGATTTTCCTGTGCCTGGCTCTCCTATGAGTAGTACGTGTCTTCTTTGTTTTGCTGCTTTTTTGATTACTTCAACAGCTTCGTCTTGCCCTATGACTTGTTCTACTGTGCTTTTTGGTATTTTGATCTCTTTTGTCGTCTTGAATGTTTTTTTGGCCACGTGCTTTTCTGCTTTCAATCCGTTTATAAACCTTGTGCACATCTTTTAAAAGTAGTCTCTACAAAGTAACAACAAAACGAAAGGTTTTTAAACTGTTTTTTTCAGTTTTTAATAAAAAGGTGCACTATGGCAATAGTTGAAGAGATAATAGTTCCAGATGTCCATATGCGTTGCAAGGACGTTTACAGCGCGCTGAAGGGCTTGATAACCAAAGATACTGACAGGGTGTTTCTTGTCGGCGATTTGAAGAATGATATAAACTATTCAAGAATAGAGGAGCTTTTGCCAGAAGGTGCCAAAAGACTGACTTCAGATCTTATTGAGACTGCAAAAGGCCTTGAGTCCATCATAAAGTCAGAATATGGTGGCTCCTCTCAAGAGCTGATAAGATCCTTGCAGGATGGCTCTGCTCCGCCTTCAGTAAAAGACGCCTTTGAGCGTCACGCTTCTATTTTGAAAGAGCTCTCAGATGTTGAAGATGGCGTGTTTGCAAAAGAGTCATATGAGGATTACAGAGTTCACGAGGAGTGGCTTTCAGCTATCAGGAAAGAGTATGGAGTTTCTATTTACGGCGTTCCTGGCAATCACGACACGTCCTTCCTTTCAAGCCAGGTTGAAAGCGTTGATTGGCTCATTCCGGGCCAGTCATTGAGAGAGGAAGGAATAATTGGGGCTTTTGGTTGCCATCCTGAAAACGGAGGAGAGGTAAACCCTGCATTCAATGGCCCGAATTTGAAATATGCTCCGCCCATCGACGATAGTCTGTCTTTGGATGAGAGTCCAGTCTATGATTCGTTCAAAGATTCTGATGTTGATTTGATTGTAACTCATTCAGGCCCGGACATTGGTCCTCTAAGAGAGTCAAAGAATGGAAAAATTCCTGCAATGGCTGGTCTGACTGCTCTTGTCAAGGAGAAAGGGCCCGTAGTTTATGAGGGGCATATGCATGGCGGAATTGTCTATAAGTGCCCTGATAGCGGAGCGCACATAATAAGGCCAGGGGTTAATCATATTGCGAGGGTTAAGAGGGACGGCAATAAGCTCTTAAGAGTTGAGCTTTACAAGATTTAGTCAATCATCCTCTCCATTGAACTCCAGGAGCATCCAAGCCCTGCCCTTCTATTGTTTCTCTTGAGCTCTGTGGACTCTTTTTTTGAGGCTTTTTCCCTGAACTTTGTTCTCTTCTGTTTTTTCCTCTCTCAGGGCCCAATATGTATGCTATGGCTGCTGCAAGCGCTCCCAGCGCGATCAGGGGAGGCAGTATCGTGCTGAAGAATTTTTGAGGGTTTATTATTCCTGTCTTTGCCAGCGCTGTGAGGGATAGGAGCGCGAAGAGTCCAAGCAGTGCAGCGCCCAGTCTTTTGTTCTCATCTGCAATTCCGGCTATTGCGAGAAGCATTGACATC
>RFLK01000055.1 GCA_003694525.1 Candidatus Woesearchaeota archaeon | reverse complement strand
GAGTTAATGGGAAAAGCAATGAGAGAACTCAGAGGAAAAGCACCAGGAAAAAAGATAGCAGAACTCCTAAAAAAACTCACAAACGCTTAGAGAAAGTTGAAGGCTGCTCAAAATAATATGCAGTCCTTGGCTTTCTAACAAACGCGCGAGATGCAAACCAAACCATCAAGCCCAAAGACACGCCTATGAAATTGTAGATGAGATCCCAGCCAGTATTAATCCAACCACCGCCAATATCCTCTATAACATCAGATCCTGGAAGCCCGTCCCCTGCCCCAAACATAAGCCCGCCATCACCAAACCCAAGCTTGAGATAACCCAAAAACTCAGAAAGCTCAATCAGGGCACCAATGCCGAAAGCGGCCAAAAAGACCATCAAAACTATGGCAAAATTCTTTCTAGACCACTTTACAGACAACCAATCCTGAGCAAACCCTGCAAACAACAAGGCATAGCCCATAAGACCGAAAAGATGAGTTACATGATCCCACTGAACCGGAATAGGACTCTTATAATACCAGCCAAACACGCCACACAAGTGAAGAGTAAAACCCAAAACAAGCATTATGAAAACAGGGGTGGACAGATTCCAAACCCTGCGAGTTGAAAAAAAGAATACGGAAAGTGCTGCGAAAATCAAGGCATCGACAGCAAAACCATCAGTTCCGTGAAGATAAGCAAGAGGCACAAACAACAACAAAACTGCCAAACTCAAAAACAAAACCGCACGATCAATAACCTTAACCATAACTCAACTCACCCAAAATAAACAGGCAAAGCCTTTTTCATCTCCTTTGCCCTAGCACCGCGGAAACGCTCCTTGAGATCCTCATAAAGCTTTTCAACATCCTTTGTAGTGGAAGGCGCGACCACATCCAACGCCTTTTCAAAATGCTCCATACTTATCGATCTCGTCTTTATATCATCCCTGAGCGCGATAATTGCAGCCTCGCGACAGAGAGCCTCAAGATCAGCACCCACATAACCCTCTGTCCTCTCAGCAATAGAATCCAAGTCAACATCCTTTAGAGGCATCTTCTTAGTATGCACTTTGAGAATCTGCAATCTCGAAGCCTTATCAGGAGCAGGAGTCAAAATAATCCTATCAAAACGGCCCGGGCGCAAAAGAGCAGTGTCAAGAATGTCAGGGCGGTTGGTCGCACCCATCACAACAATATCGCTCATTGCCTCAAGACCATCAATCTCAGTCAACAGCTGATTTACAACGCGCTCAGTAACATTTGAATCCGAACCCATCCCTCTTCTTGGCGCAAGAGAATCTATCTCATCAAAGAATATTATTGCAGGAGCGGTCTGCCTGGCCTTTTTGAAAACCTCCCTGACTGCCTTCTCGCTCTCACCAACCCACTTGCTCAAAAGCTCAGGCCCCTTAACGCTGATAAAATTAGCCTCACTCTCATTAGCAACAGCCTTTGCAAGCAAAGTCTTGCCAGTTCCAGGAGCCCCGTACAACAAGATGCCTTTTGGAGGATTGACTCCAACCCTCCTGAAAACTTCAGGCTTTTTCAAAGGCCACTCAACAGCCTCCTTCAACTCCTGCTTTACACCCTCAAGGCCACCTACCTGGGACCATTTAACATTGGGCACTTCAACAAGCACTTCCCTGAGAGCAGAAGGCCTCACCACCTTCAAAGCCTCCTTGAAATCCTTTCGCGTTATCTGCAACTTCTCAAGAGTTTCAGGAGAGAGCGGGCCGTCTGCAGCTTTTATATCAGAGAGAACACGCCTTAGAACAATCATTGCAGCCTCCTTTGCAAGAGCCGCAAGATCAGCACCCACAAAACCATGAGTTACAGATGCAAGCTCTTTGAGACTGACATCCTTTGCAAGAGGCATTCCCCTTGTGTGAATCTTCAAAACATTAAGGCGCCCAGACTTGTTAGGAACCGCTATCTCAAGCTCCCTGTCAAAACGGCCCGGCCTTCTAAGAGCAGGATCCAACGTATTGGGAACGTTCGTAGCAGCAATTACAACAACTCTTCCGCGAGACTTGAGACCATCCATCAAAGTCAAGAGCTGCGCTACAACCCTTCGCTCAACCTCGCCACGAGTCTCCTCCCTCTTTGTCGCAATAGCGTCAACCTCATCAATGAAAATTATACTTGGAGCATTCTTCTCTGCTTCCTCAAACTTCTTTCGCAAATTCTCCTCAGACTGGCCGTAATACTTGCTCATAATCTCAGGGCCGTTAATGCTTATGAAATGAGCGTTAGTCTCATTTGCAACAGCCTTTGCAAGCAGTGTTTTGCCAGTTCCAGGCGGGCCGTGGAGCAAAACTCCCTTTGGAGGCTCAATTCCCAAACGCTCAAACACTTCAGGATGCTTTAACGGCAGCTCGACCATCTCACGCACCTTTGTAATCTCCTCCTCAAGACCGCCTATATCCTCATAAGTGACTTCTGGGAAAGCATCCTCCTTGACCTCAACAGCCTCAGGGTTCAAAACAACCTCGGTCTGATCGGTCACAATAACCGGTTTTTTGGGGTTCGTATCTGCAACTATGAACTTAAGGTCACCAAAGCCATACCCTCCCATAATATTGAACTCGTCCATCAAAGGGCTGAAAACCTCATCAAAGAAAGGAGAGCCTGACAAGGTTGAACGCCTCTTGCGCGTGCCTCCAAGAGAGATTATATCCCCTTTTGATAAAGCCCTTCCAAGAAGGCCTTGCTTGAAAATGGAAGCTGATGCGCGAACGACAATCCCCTCGCGAGCAGGGGCTATCACAACACGTTTTGCAGGCTCCACTTCGGCCTTTCGAACCGAGACTATCTCACCTATTGAAGTGCGAGAATTCTTCCTAGTCAAACCATCCATACGAATGATGTTGTTGCCTATATCGCCAGGGTATGCGCGATCGACAATCGCAACAGTCTTACGTGCGCCCTCAATCTCAACTATATCTCCAGGCCTTACACCTATCTCGCGCATGAAACTACTATCTATTCGGACAATGCCTTTTAAAACATCATCCTGAATTGCCTCTGCAACCTTCAATTTTACTTGCTTTTCCATAGTTTGACTACCAAAAGTATGTATTATATACCCAAAAAATCATTTAAAAAGTTTTCCCTCAAGAGTGAAGAAAAAGAGGGCAACTACTTGACCTGGACTTTAGGCATAGGAACCGGCGGGGGCAAATTCACCTCTCTGGACAAAATCATAGCCTCAACATTGCAACGAGACAACACAGTATTGAGAACGGAACTCATAACGTCCTTGGGAACCTTATTCTCCTTCTTCCACTGATCGAGAATCTCCTTTACCTTCTCAGGCTTCTCAACAAAAGTCAAGAAACCATTCATAGTCATATCGCCAATCCCGGGCTCGTACTTTGTTGTGAACTCAAAATGAAACTTTAAAGCCTCCTGCTTTGCAGAGCCGACAGAAATATCGACCTTCTCAACATCCTTGAGAGAGACATTGTTATTAACCTTGACCGCGCCCTTGACAGGCTTGTGCTTTTCAACAACAATCTTTCCGAATGATAATCCTACGACCGGCATAAAACAGCGTTTAACACATTCAATATAAAAGGTTTGCGGGTTACAAAAATCAATATCAGAGACGCCACCCTGATTTCAACAACAGTATAGACAAAATTCTTAAAAAATACGCTCTGCACGACAAGAACATGGTTCTGCCGGGAATTCTCTCACACCCATTAGTATTCAACACACTAGTGCTGATAGCAAGCTTATACATACTAATAAAGAGCGCAGACCTGATCGTTGACAGCATATCAAGCTATGCGCGAAAACTCGGGCTATCAGATGCCATAATAGGCCTTGTTGTTGTCGCAATGGCAGCATCCTCTGCAGAAATCGTAAGCTCAGTTACAGGATTCATAACAGGATATGAAGAAATAGGTCTTGGAACAGTTCTTGGAAACAATATGATACACGCAGCCCTTGCTCTTGGATTGCTTGCAACATTTGGAGGAAAAATAAAACTCGAACCCAACATATTCACAAAACAAAGGCTTGCAATGTGGCTTGCCCTGATGCTACCATTCGTACTCGCAGCAGACGGGCTCCTGAGCAGATCAGACGGCGTTGTCCTGCTCACAGCATTCGCACTATACCTACTATACCTCTGGAAAATAGAAGGAACCTTCGGAAAAATAAAGAAAGACGTCAAAATAAAGAACATCTGGCAAGATGCGCTGATATTTCTGGGATGCTTTGCAGCCTTGCTGCTTGCAGGACGATGGCTTGTGTTCTCATCAGTGCAGATTGCAGACTACTTCAACATAAGCGAATACTTCGTAGGCCTTGTCCTCATAAGCCTCGTAGTCACAGCAGACGACTTTGCAATAGAGCTTAAAAGCCTATTCAAAAAACACTCAAGCATAGGGCTAGGAGACCTTCTCGGATCATTACTTATAGAACTCCTGCTCCTGCTTGGAATAGTCTCAGTCATAAAACCCCTTGAAATAAACGTTCCACAAGTCCTAAACGCGCTAATATTCCTATCGCTGAGCATAACAGTCATGATGAGCTGGATGAACAAGAAATACCTAACAAGAAAACACGGACTAATACTCATAGGGCTGTACGCTGCATTCATAACAATAGAGATCTGGAAAATACTCTAAAAAGCCAAAAAGAATAAAACAACAACACCTTGAAAAGATACAATGATACTAACAGATGACCACGTTCACCTCAACCACAAGCTATACACGGACCTTGAAGGAGTTCTTGAAAGAGCAAAAAAAGCAGGAGTTAAAGCAATAATCTGCTCTGGAGTCAACATTCCAACAAACAGAGAAGTCCTTGAGCTTGCAAGAAAATACGGACCTCTTGTCAAATGCTCGTTCGGAATATACCCCACGGACGCGATAGGAAAAGGTGGCGAGGGGACTGGGCTCTCACCTCAAAACGAGCATTTCAATGTTGAAGAAGAGCTTGAATTCATCAAAAAACACAAAGGCGAAATCGCAGCAATAGGCGAGGCCGGGCTTGACTACCACTGGATAAAAGATGATGCCCTAAAGAGACAAATGAGAGAAATTTTTGAAAAAGTAATAGAATGCGCAGAGAAAACAAAACTACCTCTTGTAGTGCACAGCAGAAAAGCAGAGAGCGACTGCATGGATATGCTTGAGAGCAGCAAAGTGAAAAAAGTAGTGCAACATTGCTTTACAGGAAAGAAAAAAACGGTCAAGAGAGGAGTTGATCTTGGACACTTTTTCAGCATACCCTCTGCAATAAACAGAGTGCCCCAGTTCTCAATGAACGCAGAAATAGTCCCCCTAAAGCAAACACTCACAGAAACAGACGGTCCTTACATGACACCAGAGCCAGGAAGAGTGAGCGAGCCAAAAGACGTCCTAATAACCGTCAAGAAAATAGCAGAGCTCAAAGGCCTGACTCCAGAAGAAGTCGCAAACCAGATCTGGCTCAATTTTCAGGAAGTCTACTGCTGAAGAGAACCCCTCCTTGATGATTAGTCTCCTTCTGATCCTCATACCTCGCCTCACCCTTGAGCTCTGAGAAAGAGAGCTGGGCAAAACGCGCTCCAAGCTCAATCTCTCCATCAAGGAAAGGGAGCAGCATAAAAGTCAAAAAACCCTTATAGCCCGCCTCGCCAAAAGAACAAAGAAGAGACGACTGGGTCAACCTGAAAAGACTGCTCCTTGCTGCAATATGAAACATCATGGAGGGCGGGGTGTCAACCTCCTCGCACGTAATCGCAAAATAAGGCTTTAACCTCTCAAAACGAACAACGCCAGAATCCACAACTTTAACATCCTTGAG
>RFLK01000054.1 GCA_003694525.1 Candidatus Woesearchaeota archaeon | reverse complement strand
TCAATAGACACTCCACCACCCTATATAAACGCACCAATACACATAGGACACGCTGTAACCTACGCATACCAAGACTTTTTTGCACGCTACAAGAGAATGACTGGATTTGAAGTACTGTTCCCCCTCGGGCTTGACAGAAACGGCCTGCCCATAGAGCTCGGAGCCGAAAAAAAATACAAAGTCACACCGCAAAAAGTAGGCAGGGAAAAATTCCTCGAATACTGCGAGAGGCTCTTAAACGAGATAGGCGAAGAGAGCGTTGAGAGCTTTGTCCGCCTTGGAATATCATTCACATCATACCAGAGCGGAGAACACAGAGGATCAGTATACCACACAGACTCTCCAGAATACCGCTCACTAACACAAGCAACATTCATAGACCTCTACAAAAAAGGGATAATCTACGAAGATGTCAGAATAAACAACTGGGACCCTAAACTGCAAACTACAATAGCAGACTCAGAAATAGAATATGAAGAAAAACCAAGCACTCTCAATTATGTCAAGTGGAAAGTCAAAGAGACAGGCGAGCAAATAATAATAGCAACAACAAGGCCAGAGCTTATCGCAACCTGCGCAATGGTGATATACCACCCAGACGATGAGAAATACAAACACCTTGAAGGCAAGCACGCGATAACACCAATATACTCAAAAGAAGTTCCCATAAAAGCGCACCCTTTTGCAAATCCTGAAAAAGGAAGCGGGCTTGTGATGATGTGCTCTGCGGGCGACCTTACAGACATACAATTCTTCCGAGAACAGAACCTAAAACCAACCATTGCAATAAACAAAGACGGGACCATGAACGAACACGCAGGCTTGCTGAAGGGACTTCCCGTAAAAAAAGCCCGGGAGAAGGTGATTGAACTTTTGAAAGAGAAAGGCCTTATAGAAAAGCAAGAACAAATAACCCACAGAACACCAATATCAGAGAGATCAAAAGCAGAAATAGAATTCATAGAAATGCCTGAATTCTACCTCAAACAGTTAGAATACAAAGAGACAATCAAAAAAATATCAGAAGAGCTGACCTTCTACCCTGCTGAAGCCAAAAAAATACTTGACGCTTGGATAAACACAATAAGCATAGACTGGCCAATATCAAGAAGAAGATACTATGCAACACCAATACCTCTCTGGAGCTCTGACGAGCTTGTAGCAGTTCCACCTCCTGGCAAATACTACGTTCCTTGGAAAGAAGACCCGCCAAAAGATGCGGACGTTATGAAAGATGGAAAGCCTGCGGGCAAAGTCTCAGATTACAATGTGAAGTGGGTCGGAGAGACAAGAGTTCTTGACACCTGGTTTGACTCAAGCATATCTCCTCTTTTCATCACAAGATATACGCGAGATGAAGAGTTATTCAAACAAGCATACCCTGTAAGCCTCAGGCCACAAGGAAAAGAAATAGTCAGAACCTGGCTCTACTATTCACTCCTCAGAGGGTACCTTGCAACAGGAAAACCCTGTTTTAAAGACGTATGGATCCACCAACACATAACAGACGAGAGCGGAAGAAAGATGTCAAAATCCTTGGGCAATGTGATAAACCCCCAAGACATAATCAAAAACTACGGCGCAGAAGCTATGAGACTCTGGGCTGCGATTGAAGGGAACCTTGCAAAACAAGACCTTCGCTGCTCAAAGGAAAAAATAAACGCAGAGCTGAAAACCATAAACAAACTCATAAACGTAGCAAAATTCGTCTTAAGATTTGAAAAACCAAAAGAAAAGCCAAAACTCTGCCCGCTCGACGAGCTTTTCATAAATCACCTTGAAGAGTTAACCCTGCTTGCAAAAGAGAGCTACGACTCATACGAATTCCACATACCAATGATCAAATTAAGACACTTCTTATGGGAAGTAATGGCATCCCACTACATAGAACTTGTAAAATCAAGAGCGTACAACAGGGAAGGAGAATTTGAAGAAGAGGAGAGTGCTGCTGCAAGGCATACACTCCACGCACTTCTTGAAAGATTCATCAGGCTCTGCTACCCAATAATCCCTCAAGTTACAAGCATAATAGCAAATGAGATGAACATAGACATTCACTCCCAAAAATTTCCCGAACCCCAAAAAGGAAAAGAAAACAAGCAAACACTCGACAAGCTAATAGAATTCAACAAGAAAGTGTGGAAAGCGAAAAAGGAAAAAGGAATAGCATTAAACATGCCAATAGAAAACATAGAAATACCTGACGAGCTAAAAGCGTTTGAACCAGACCTTAAAGCCTGCCACAGAATCTAAACCTTCCTTCTCTTGCGCTCCCTGCGCAACAAATCACCTATATCAAATACGCGCCTGATAGTTAACTTCCCATCACTCAAAGGGCCTGATGCGACGCCATAACCAAGACATTCCCTTCGATCATTCAAAATAACAACAAAATCTCCACTTGACGGGTTATTATGGTCCTCTATCGAAGATGACTTCAAATCCCTGCCGCAAATAAAAAGCCACTCTGCCTTTGCACCAACCCTTGCCCATCTTCTGGCCCTTTTTGAAACCCATTGAAGAAAATCAACTGAAGGCACTATTTTGCCATTGCGAATATGAGCTAGGCACTCGTCAACCCAAACAGGACGGTGCGCGAGGTAACTCTCATCGCGCACCCTGAAAAAAGACCTGTAAATCTGCTTTACCTCCACCTTCTCTTTAATCCCAAATTGAAGAAGAAACTCGTCAAAGCTCATTTTTTCACCAACTTTGCAATAAAAAAACCCTGAGTTTTAGTCTTGTGAGGCCAGAGCCTTGCACACTTTGAAACATCAGAGTGCAACCTTGCACCGAAAACATCAACAACACCAGGCGATGCTCCTTTAACATTTGCAAGCACCACCTTTACTGGAAGATTCCGAATTGCCCAATCTATAACAAGCTCATTCTCCTCAGGTTCAAGAGAACACGTGCTGTAGACTATAACTCCCCCCTGCCTTGCAACACTCACAGCAGAGGACAATATCTTGCGCTGGATTTGAGCATTGCGCAAAATTCCCTCAAGTCTCCTCTTTTCAAACCAGCCCTTCTCAAGAACATAATTCCCAGAACAGGGGGCATCAACAAGAACCTTATCAAACTCCTTATTCAAGAGCCTTACACGAGAAACATCAGCCCTAAAAACAACAGCATTCTTAACCCCCATACGCTCAAGATTTACAAGAAGACTCTTCAAGCGATGAGGCTTGAGCTCGTAACACACAAGCCTCCCTTTATTTTTCATAAGCTGGGCAATCTGGGAAGACTTGCCTCCGGGAGCTGCGCAACAATCGAGAACCAACTCCCCTTGCCTTGGAGCCAAAACCTCGACAGGAATCTGCGCTGCAACCTCTTGAAGAGCATACAAACCCAAAAGATACTCTGTTATCGCTCCGAGAGAAAAAGGGGAGCTAACAACCCTATAAGCGTTCTTTGCAAGAGGCTCTCTCTCAAGAACAACCCCTTTTGAGCTCAGACGCGAGATTAGCTCCTTGCAAGTTGTCTTCAAAGTGTTTACTCGAATAGACTGAGTGATCTGAACACTGGCAACCTCTCCGCCAAGCTGTTCATACCTTTCTTGAAAAAATTCTCTTCCAGCGCTGGCCATTCTTTGTGTCCTCAACCAGTATTCCCTTGCTCTTAAGCTCTTCCCTCAACTCATCACTGCGCTGATAATCCTTTGCCTCCCTTGCCTTTCTTCTCTGCTCAAGAAGATCCAAAATGTCAGGCGGAAGATCCTTCTCATCAACAAGTATGTCAAGAACATCATTCATACGCCTGACAACAGATATCACCTCTTGCGCATCAGACTTGCTTATATGGCCCGCATCAAGCTCCCTATTCACCTTGCTCATCAAATCAAACAAGGAAGCGAGAGCTCTGCTTATCTCCAAATCATCATCAAGAGCATTTTCAAACTTCAAAAGGTGCTCCTTGGCTAGATCCTTGACATTCTCGTTATCCGACCCATCTGCCTCATTGAGACGAGAGATAAAATCGTTTATTCTCTGAACTGCAGTCGATGCAGCATCAAGAGAGCTCAAAACAAAATTAAGTTTCTGCCTGTAATGAGAAGATATCAAAGCGTAACGGATAGCCAGAGGATGATATCCCATCTTCAATAAGTCCCTCAACGTATAGAAGTTACCAAGAGACTTAGACATTTTCTTCCCATCAACAAGCAAATGCTCGCTGTGAAGCCAAAAATTAGCAAAAGGCTTTCCAACAACCGCCTCAACCTGAGCAATCTCATCCTCGTGATGAGGGAACATCAAATCTACCCCTCCTGTATGAATATCCAAAGTCTCAAATTTGTCCAATGAAAACCCATCAGAGATTGCAGAAGTCAAATACTTGACACTCATAGCACTACACTCAATATGCCATCCAGGCCTTCCCTTCCCAATTTCAGTCTCCCAAAAAACATCCCCATCATCCTCATCCCAAAACTTCCACAAGGCAAAATCTGCCAAATTCTCCTTATCATACTCATCTGCAAGAACCCTTCCAGATGCGCCCGCCTTGAGATGCGACCTGTCAAGATGGGCGAGCTTGCCATACTCCTTAAACTTATCAACAGCGAAATAAATTCCATCCTCTGACTTGTACGCAAAACCCTTCTTTAAAAGCTCCTTGATTATTGCAACCATCTCAGGAATGTGCTCTGTTGCTCGAGGATACACTCTTGCAGGCCTTATCCGCAAAGTCTTGCAATCCTCAAAAAAAGCCTTCTCGTACTCTCTTGTGAACTCTTTTAGGGGAACGCCCTTTTTTCGCGAGCCCTTAATAGTCTTGTCATCAACATCTGTCAAGTTCTTGACCTGAAAGACCTCAAAGCCCCTATACTCGAGAAACCTGCACAGTATATCCTCAAAAAGAAAAGTCCTCAAATTGCCTATATGGACAAAATCATAAACCGTAGGTCCGCAAGAATACATCCTGACAGGGCCTTCCTTTACAAGATGAAAATCCTCCTTCTTCCTTGAGAGCGTATTATAGAGCTTCATACTGAACCCTTCACTAGAGTCTCTTTAAATAGATTTCCTCGATTTGCCTTCGCCTTTTCTTGAGCGCGATCTCCTCTCAACTGGCAAATAAGTCATAACAGGCTTCAACCTTCTTGCAACTTCCTGAACAGAATGCAAACGAGTCATCATATAAGCACCAGATGCGATTAGGGCTGCTGCAATTATATATCCAACCAATATAAGAACATCAGGCAGTAAACTTACAATGCTGGAATCAAATATCAATGCCCTTCGAACAAGAGAGCTTGAAATAACATAAGGGTTGAAACTTGCAATGTACGCGAACACATCAGGCATACTCTCAAGAGGGACTATGACATCGCTTAAAAACAAAAATATCGCGCCTATGCTTACTGCGGCAAGCGTTGCAGTCTCCTCACTCCTGCAAGAATACCCCACAATCAGCCCTATCAGAATAAACAGCGAACTTGACAGAACCAATAAGAACAACGCTTTGGGAATGCTTGCAACAGCATCTGCAGAGAAAAAGACACCAACAATTGCTAAAATTACACAAACCTGAATCAAGAGGATTATAAAAGCAGTTGCAAAGTCAGATAGCACATAATCAGAATCCTTTGCAGGAGTCAAATAAGACCTGAAACTTGCAGGACTGTTGCGCTCGAGCAAGACCATAGTAGGCGTCAACAAGAGAGCAGTAAACATCACAACAAGAACCAAAAGGACAGGGAAAAGATAATTCAAATAACTGTGCTCTTGAACAACAGGCTTAATCCTGGTCACAATTGGTTGAGATATTGACTCTGGATCAGTTATCTCAATGGACCTCAGCTTATTATCTATATCATTGAGCGCCTGCTGAACAGACACCACGCTTATTATGCTCTTGTCAAGCAAGACCTTCAAACTTTCAAGAACGCGAATGCTAAACTGCCTTGAGGTCTCAGCACTGTCAAGACGCGACCTCAACTGCTCTATGCCACCAACAAGGCCCGACATTGAAGAATCGAAACGCTCAAAAGATGCAAGAGACAACTCACGCGTCTTGGAAAGGTCTTCCTTGAGACGTTCTATAGAATCTACACTGCTCTCAAAACTTGCAAGAAGCTGGGCTTTGGCATCATTGCTCGCATCTGAAGACTTTACAAGCTCATCAGCTGTGTCTATAAACTTTATTGCCTCAGAGAGGCCCCTCTCCCCTAAACTCAAAGCATTATCAAGCCATTGCTTGACCTGAGTCTTTGAGCTAGAAACATTATCAACAGGCAAGCCCTGAGAGTCAAACCTCAAATCTATATCGCTGAGCTCTGCGAGCAAATCCTGAGAATTCTTATTTATCAGCTCATTCTCAGTTGTCAACTTTACAATAGACTCCCTCTGATCACGAATCCTTTTCTGAGTGTAATCTATCGCATCGATCAGTGTGCGAGTCAGATCCTCGCTGGTCGAGAGGGACTTCTCACTAACCTCCTCATTTATCAAACTTAGAATAGCATAGACCAAATTCATTCTTGAATAGTCTACATAAAACCTCAACTCATTCTTGCCAGACACCCCCACCTCAAAATTGGCTGGGAAAACCATACAAGCGTTGGCTTGAGAATCACGAATAGACTGAGAACACTCATCCTCTGAAGAAAACTCCTGAACCTTGAACTTAGCCCTCAGACCATCAATAAAAAGACTTGTAACATTGTCTCCCACAGGATCATACACTCCAACCTTAACAGAGTAAACCCCCGTATTGTCGAACGCAAGCCCTGCAAGAAACATTACAATCAGAGGCCCTAATATGACAATCAAAGCGCCAGAGCGAGACCTTAAGACATTCTTAATGTTCTTTCCCAACAACTCAAGAACGCCACTCATCTGCCGACCACCTTCTCAAAAACCTCTCCCAAACTCGGACGAGAAAGATTAACACTTGCAACATCACCTTCCAAGAGTACCTTTGCAATTATAGAAAGAGCCCTTTTAGGCTTTGATGTGTTCAAAACAAGCTCTCCTCCCTCAATGCGAGCATCCTTTCCCAAAGCACGCAAAAGCCTTGAATAGTCCTGAGAGAAAGTCTGAACATATAAGTTGAAATTGCGCGCGTAAACATTGCGCAGATCCTTTGCAGACCCTATATCAACTATGCGCGAACTGTTCAATATTGCAATGCGAGAGCACAAAAGCTCAATCTCTGCAAGAAAATGGGATGCAAGAATTATAGTAGTTCCCTTAACGTTAATATCCCTCATAAGCTGCCATAAATTCTTCCTCATTATAGGATCCAAGTCAGCGGTTGGCTCATCAAGAACAAGAATTGACGGATCGTGTATTAGAGCACAAGCAATATCCAGCCTCTTCTGCATCCCTCCTGAAAGCTTTGACGCTTCAATATCCCTTGCAGATCCAAGACCTACAAGATCCATAACTGCAAGAGCGCGCCTTCTGGCATCCTCTTTCTGCAAGCCATAAAGCCTTGCAAAGTGCTCAAGATTCTCGCGCACAGTGAGCCTGTCATAGAAACTTGGAGACTGCGTTGAAAACCCGAACATCCTGCGAGCCTTCACAGGTTCCTTGCGAACACTTGCAGAAGAACCATCGGGCATTGCAACAAGAACATCACCACTATCCGGGCTGAGCGCTCCGACCAGAATATTGAGAAGCGTTGTCTTTCCAGCACCAGACATACCTATAAGACCAAAAATCTCACCAGAGCGCACATCAAAATCCACACCCTCCAAAACAGTATTGGCCCCAAAAGACTTCCCCACATTCCTAACCTGCAAAGCATCTCCTTTAGCTACTTCCTTGAATGCCTTTTGAACATACCGTTTTACCAGCTTTTCAGGCCATCCTGCGCTTAGCAAAAGCTTTACAACTTGCTTGCGCGAGAGACCTGCCTTTGCAGTAAAATGAATTCTCTCAAGCAACAACTCATCCATCGAGAATAAACAAAATAAGAGACTATAAAAACACACGCAACCATTCAAGAGTGGTCAAGATGTCTTATTCTTCGCTATTTTTTTATACCCTTGAAGAAACAATCAAAGGATGGGGTGCGATC
>RFLK01000053.1 GCA_003694525.1 Candidatus Woesearchaeota archaeon | reverse complement strand
TCAGTCATACGGTTGATAGTGTTATTACCACCGCCTCCGCAACCAACAACCTTGATGCTTGCACGCTGCCTTGCCAGAATTTCCTCAAGCTCGGTATCTATCGCATGCACTTTTCTTTCACGTTCTTTTCTTGAAGAATCCTCTTGCGGACTTATGAATTGCATCCCCTTTTCCTCCACCTCTGAGCGTAAAAGACGCTCTATATAAGCATTATTAGCCGCAAAACTCTATGTGACTCTAATCAAAACTTAACTACTCTTATCTTCTGCTTTTTTATCATCAGAAGTTTTTTTAGAATCTGCAGACGGCTTTGAGAACTCAACCTCAACCTTGACAAGACTCTCTATCTTCTTCTTGAGCTCTGATAATAGCTGGTCGGGCAAGCCTGGAAGAGATATCTTCACCTTATCGCCTTCAACATCAACTTGAGGCGCTCGCAAACCAAGCAACACGCGCAAGATAGCCTCAACCTGAGCCTTCTTATCAGTCACAAGCCTATTAACCTTGAGCTTGTAGACAACATCCTTTCCTGAAAGAGGGTGATTGAAATCAATAACAACTCGGCCCCCGCTGACCGTCTTCACGATTCCAACAGCACCATCTATATTTAAACGAAGGCCAGGGACAGGCCGTATCTTCTGATCCCTGAACATATTCATAGGAATCATCTGCAATAGCTGAGGCTTCTTTTTTCCAAAAGCCTTTTCGGCAGGCAACTCCAACTCGAACTCTCCCGGCTCTTTCCCAATCAAGAACTCATCTATTCCCGGAAGAATGTGATGCTCGCCCACACAAATTATGATAGGCTCATAACTGGCGCCCTGCTGGTAGATTCCGGACTCTTTTGCAATGCTCTCATCAGTCGTGTCGAACACCTCTCCAGAATCCTTAAGACGGCCGGTGTATTCAAGTTCAACGAAATCTCCTTTCTTGATTGGCATACAGTGAGGCAAATCCGGCCTTTTTTTAAAACTTTGGTATCAGGCCTTATTTTCAATTATTCCATTGCTTGAAAGGGCAACTAAAACTTCTTCCAAGACTTGAGATACGGATTTGCCTGTGGTATCTATCACCAAATCATAATTCCTCAAATCACAGACATCAACGCCGTACCATTTTCTATAACGCTCAGAATCATTGCGAACCCTCTCCTCAAGCGCGCAGAGAAGCTCATCAACACTGGAATGCTTGCGCTCATCGGGGCGCTGATCTTTGAATATCCTCTCCGCTGCAACTCTCAAGTCAACATCGAGAAATATGTTGAATGACTTTTTTGCAAAATGCCAAGCCATGCGACTGTCGATTACAAGATTATCCTCTTTTTCAAGAATTTCTTTCAAGAGATCATCAACCTCCTTGTCAGTCCAAGGCTCAGACATTCCAACATCGTTCAACTGCTCAATAGTCATACCATGCTCTTGGGCAAGACGACCTCTGATATCACCCATCGAGATAAACTTGTAGCCGAGCTTTTCTGCCAGCATCTTGCCAACAGTGGTCTTACCAGAGCCGGGCTTTCCAGTAATCGTTATTATCATAGCGCAGAAGAATACCAGGTCTTATAAAAGCATTAGGCAGGCTTCTCGCTGCTGTGCGAGAGATCATTTTGAGCAAAAAATCACAAAAACATTTATAAATTTACAGAGAGGGGCAGATTCAGGGGGTAATAAGATGTCAAAAGAAGTTCAACCCATATTCATTCTGCCAGAAGGCACCCAGAGAACCAGCGGGAGAAGCGCTCAGCGCAACAACATAATGGCAGCAAAACTTGTTGCAGAAACAATACGCACAACCCTGGGTCCGCGAGGAATGGACAAGATGCTTGTGGACAGCATAGGAGATATAACAATCACAAATGACGGAGTCACAATACTTGAGGAGATGAACGTCGAGCATCCGGCTGCCAAAATGATAGTCGAGGTTGCAAAAACTCAAGAAGCAGAAGTGGGCGATGGAACAACCACTGCGGTAGTGATTGCAGGCGAGCTTCTTAGAAAAGCAGAAGCGCTTTTGGATCAGAAAGTTCACCCTACGATAATTGCAAGGGGTTTCCGCCTGGCACAAGAGCACGCTCAAAAAGCTCTTGAAGAGATAGCTCAACCAGTCACAATCACTGATGAGGACACTCTCAAGAAAATAGGATCAACAGCACTCACCGGAAAAGGAGCCGAGACTGCAAAAGAGAGGCTCGGTGAGCTTGCAGTTATGGCTGTCAAGAAAGTAATCGAAGTTGATAAGAACAAGATAAGTTTTGATCCAGACAATATCAAACTTGAAAAACACACAGGCGAGAGCGTTGAGGACACTGAGCTTGTGCAGGGAATAGTGATAGAAAAAGAGACAGTGCACCCTGCAATGCCAAAAAAAGTGGAAAAAGCAAAAATAGCCCTGCTAAACTGCCCTCTCGAGATAAAAGATACAGAGATAGATGCAAAAATACAGATTACAGATCCTTCTCAGATGCAGGCGTTCCTGAACCAGGAAGAAGCAATGCTAAAGGCAATGGTGGACCACATAAAAGGAACCGGCGCCAATGTCGTATTCTGCCAAAAAGGAATTGACGATCTTGCGCAACACTTCCTTGCAAAAGAAGGAATATACGCCTGCAGAAGAGTGAAGAAGAGCGATTTGGAAGCAATATCAAGAGCAACAGGAGGGAGGGTTGTCACATCGCTAAAAGACCTATCAGCACAAGACCTTGGAAGCGCAGGAGAGGTTAGAGAAGAGAAGATAGGCGAAGACGATATGACATTCATCACAGGATGCGACAATCCCAAAGCGCTCACCATACTTGTCAGAGGAAGCACGACTCACGTAGTGGATGAGGCAAAGCGCGCACTCACAGACGCAATAGGAGATATTGCAGCAGCGCTGAAATCAGGGCACGTTGTTGCAGGAGCTGGCGCTTGCGAGCTTGAGATTGCAAAGGAGCTGAACAAGTACGCAGGAACATTGCCCGGACGCGAACAGTTGGCAGTCAGAGCATTTGCGGATGCGCTTGAAATAATACCAAGAACGCTTGCAGAGAACGCAGGACTTGACCCTATAGACATATTAGTAGAGTTGAAGGCCGCGCACGAGGCGGACAATTGCTGGGCAGGAATAGACGTCAACTCGGGAAAAATAGTCGATGCTTGGGATCGCGGAGTAATAGAGCCTCTAAAGATAAAAACGCAGGCGATAACCTCAGCGTCTGAAGTTGCACAGATGATATTGAGAATAGACGACGTTATAGCATCGGGCAAACAAGAGAGAGCACAAGGTCCGGGCCCTCATAGCCATAGCGAGGATTATTAATAAACCGGGAAAATATTTATATAGTCTCTCTTCTATTTTAAAACAAATAAAAGGGTGATCATATGCCAAACGATTCAACTGACGAGTACGAACTTCTCCCACACAAGGAAATAGAAGAACTAAAGGAAGAACTTGCAAAGCTCAAAGAATTCGAGATTGCACCGAGCAAGAAGCTTCACGTATCACTTATTGAAGTAAACAAAAAACTTGACAAACTGATAACAATATTTGAAGATGCAGCCCACGAGATGAGAGTAGAAGAAGGCGGTCTGCGCTTTAAAGAGAAATTCGAGCCCATACTCGAGAGAATGAACAAGATACTAGAACAAAACTCAGAGATAGCGCAAGGAATTCTTGCAATTGCAGATATGCTCAGAGAATCGCGAGGAGAGGAGGCGCAAATGCCACCAGGCCTTCCACCAATTCCAGAGCCCGCACTTCGTTCAGGAAACCATCCACCAGGGCTCCAACCTGGACCTCAAAACACTCAAACGCAACCCCAACAGGCAGCAGGGCAAGCGCCAATTCCGCCTGTTCCCGAGCCTCCGATTCCGCCAGCGCCCGAGCCTCAAACCACTCCACAACAACAAACGGGACGACGATCGCCACTACCACCGCTTCCTCGAAGGCGAACCTTTGGCATATGATTGACTCAATTGACCCATCCAACAGGGCAATCTACTTGTACTATCTTGCTCGCGCAGCGCTGAGAGAAGAGCAAAGAGAACTCAGAGACGCAAAGGCGCGACAAGCAATAAAACAACTGAAAAAGATAGACACAAAACACCTGCACGGACATCTTAGCGAACTTCAAGAACACCTGAGCCACATCAAGGCACAAGAGCAAAGAATTCTAACCCACCAAAAAGAAGAGGAAGAAGTACACAAAAAACTCAAAGCAAAGATCTCAACATTGCACAAAAAACTAGAGAAATACCTGACAACACAAACAACAAGAAAAAAGAGAATTCAAGAGCTTGAAAGAAAAATAAGGGATGCCTTGAAGACAAAACAGGAACATATAGAACAACTAAAGAAAGACATTGGGAAATTGAAAAGGCTTTATTCAACATTGAAAAAGGATAAGAAGATCAGCAAAGCGCGCCTTTCAAAGCTGAAAGCGAGAATAGAGTCTCTTGAAGGCAAACTCGAACTGCTTGAGTGATGTTTAACCACTAAACAATAACGAAATATTTAAAAAGGGGTTCTTTGCCCAGAACGAATATGGGGCCGTTCAAGTGGGGGAAGGGAATAGACACTTCCAGCTATGCAAAAACCCAATTCAAAATATTCAGTCCATTCTCCTACGAAAAAACATACTACATTCCTGTGCCTGGCCAGGAATACCTTCGAGCACGCAGCGTTGAAGGGATATGGCAAGGGCTGAAAGTCATAAACGGCTCTTGCGACTATTCCCTGTTAGAAAGAAAGCCAAAAAAGAGGCGAGGAAAACCAGAAGGTCACGCATTTGGCAATCAACTTCTAGACTATGTCAGTGCAAGAAAGGAAATATACGTTCCCGCATACACTTATCACGTGATACATAATGCGCTCCCAAAATGCTCAAAGCAACTTGAAGAGCTGGCAGAAGAAGGGACAGTATACTTTTGCGATGTTGAAAACAACCCTAATATAGAAAACACCAAATCCCCGCTGGCTCACTCAGCAGTTCTTGTAAACATACTGAACGCGATATTTGAATCGCCAATTCCTCCATTTAACAAAACCCAGTTCCAATATTTGCAAGAACAGGTAGAATCAGCTGTCGAATACAGAGAAAAGCTTGATGATAACCTCAAACAATACTTTGATGAAGTTATAACTTTTGCATATCTTTTCAGCTTGTCAGAACTTGAACAAACATTTGCGTTAAGATTCATAAAAGAAGCAGATATACAAGGAGATCGGCTATTGCGCTACCTCCCAACGGACGCAACTCGAGAGCCTTACGAAAACTGCTTTAAACGCTGAACTTCAATCTTCTTAATCTCATACTCTGAGACAACACCGCTTATTGCAAAATGAACAGCATTCTTTCCGACCTTGAGCCACACTCGCTCCAGAGGAACAACAACCTGAACCTTAACAGCAGTGTTTGCAACCCTTGCGCCAAGCTCCTTTTTGATCAAGTGCTCAGGCCAGCCCTGCATAACGCCTGGCTGGGCAAGATAAACGAAAGGGTCATCCAATGAAGGCTCAAGACGCTCTGTCGATCTTATCTGCGTTGCACCTTCCCAAGAAGTGTAATGAATTCCCTTAATAATAGCATAATTATCCACTATGCGCAAACCCTGAATGGGCTTTCCATTGGCAAACAATTGATTACCCTCAAAAACAAAGACGATACGCGGAGTCTCAAACCTCTTCTCTTCAATAATATCTTTTAGGGAATAATATCCGCTATATCCCTTTCCAGGAATCATAATAGATGAAATGAAGACCTACTATAAATCACTTGTGCGTGAACCAGAAAGAGAGAGAACCATCTGTGCTATCCAAACGACAGAAAGCAAAACGCTCAAACTGAACTATAGACCCCACCTTCTCATTCTTGAGAGCAGGCTCGCCCTTGCCATTGACAAGCGAGCCGTTGGGAAGAAGAACCTGCACATCAAGCAGATCTTCCGTTTCAGGAAGCCATTGCATTGAACCTTTTCCCCTCTTCCTATACTCGTCCAGGCTCTCGCTTACAAACACCAAGGAGGCACCCTTCTTCTCAACATTGCAAAAGTCCATCAAACGATACAAACCGCCCTCTTCCATTCTTTCAAGATCAGCCTTGGGAACAAAAATTGAGGATGAAGTTGAAAGCTCCCTGAATCCCCTTTCAGGATCATCAGGGTGAAGCTTCAACCTTATTCTCTTATCAGGGGCGCCCTCAACCCTCACAAGAACAGGGTCTGGAATGAAGAAATACCTGTTCGCAACAGGATCTATGACCTTTCTGTTATGCGCCTCTATGCTCTTGAAAAAATCATCCAAAGGAACAACCTTGTCATTAAGACCCAAGCCCACATCCATTGCAAAAGAGTGGAAAGCTTGAGGCTGGAAACCCCTTCTTCTAAGAGCTGCAAGAAAAGGAAGGCGAATATCATCCCAGCCAGAGTACACCCCTCTCTCAATATCTTTTTTGACGAGCGAAGTTTTGACCTTGAAACCCTCGAAGTTTATCTTTCCAATAAAAACGCGCTCAGGCGCTGTCCAGCCAAAAAAATCATAGATGTACTGCTGGCGCTTTGCATTATCCATATGATCCTTGCCTCTTATGGTGTGAGTTATGCCAAGCTCGTGATCATCAATTGCCACTGCAAAATTCATAAGGGGCCAGACACGATACTTGCTTCCAGTCAAGGGATGAGTGCGATGATTGATCCTGAATGCAGCCCAGTCTCGCATTGCAGGATTGGGATGAGCTATATCAGTCTTTATGCGGACAACGGCATCCCCAGGCTCAAGCTCAACAAACATCCTATCCCAACGCAAAAGCTGTTCCTTGATGTCAAGATCTCTGCAAGGGCACGCTTGCTTTTTGTGAATCAATTCCCTGAACTTGTCAGCATTGCAAGTGCAAACATACGCGCCACTGCGCTCCAGGATCTCGTGCATATAGTCATAATAGGTCTCCATACGATTGCTTTGCACAACCACCTCATCTATCCCATCTTGAGTCAACCACTTCCAATCCTCCTCTATCATCTTATATGCGGGCTCGTATATGTTGTCAGGGTTAGTATCCTCGATTCTCAGAATAAGCTTCCCATCATACTTTTTCTTGTACAAATAATTCAAAGTAAACACGAGAGCATGACCTATGTGATTGGGACCAGATGGACTTGGCGCAAGACGCAAAACAACCTTGCCCTGCTCGGCATTTTTCAAGTCCTTTAGAGTGCGCTCTTGGACAACTTTCTTCTCTTCAAGAAGCTCAGGCGCTATTTTTGAGAGCATCCTAATCTGCTCATCAACAGACATTTTGGAGACCTTCTTGCAAACTTCCTGAATCTTAGGCATAAACCTCTTAAGATCGGACTTGATTTTCGGCTCTTTGGCAATAATGCTCCCAACAACAGAGCCAATATTCGGCTTTCCCCCATACTTGCGAGCATTATCCAAGGCATACTTTAAGGCCAAATTTTCAACATCCATATTCTGAGCAAGAAATAAGCCCTATAAAGATTTATCGGGGTGGGAGGCTATGCGCAAGCGAGCACTATCAATATGCGCCCTGGTTCCCTGAATCCTGATCGCAAACTCATCTGCCTCAATCTCATCGCTCTCAACGCAACCCTTAGAAAACCAGGCAAGAGGAGAGAAAAACCTCACCAATCTATCGCTGAGCTTGCGCCAAGAGGCTCTTTTCTTCACATGGTGCAACTCATGCAAAAAAACAGCCTCAAGCTCATCTTTTGAGAGGACATCAAAAAGACCTACAGATGCGAACACATCACCTCCTGACGAAAAAGCCTGAGGGGCTGCTCTGTCAATAACAAAAAGCCTTGATTTGACTCCTGCCTTGCGCTGAGCTGACCTGAAGATGGAAGAGTTGACAGCGCGAGAGCTTGCTCTGAGAAGCATAGGAACAAAGAAGGCACCACCAATCACAACTGCGGCAATAAGAGGTGGCAAAACGTATATTATGAACTTTGCAAAAAGAAGAGTACACCAAGAGAGAAGACCTTTGGCAAAACCAAAACTGCAGTTTATTGAAAGAGCAAAATAAAAAACAGGAGATAGAACAAATACGAGATGAGCATAGAGAAAAGAAAGCCTTCCTGAACGATTGAATGCAAGAAGCGCTGCAAGAGCAAATATGGTGCATACTACAACAAAAAGCATCTTTTCAGGACTTGCGATGAACCCAATTATCCGAGATAACACGATTCACCTCCTAAAACGCTCATTGAAATATGATATTGCAACAGGGCCGAAAGCGTCGATGAGCTTGTTTACGGTCTTCTCAACAATGGACTTCTCAAACTCTGCCTTGTTCTTGCAAGGATAATAGATATACCTCACCCCGCCCCTACCAGGCTCGACATCTCTTTTCACAATACCGCGAGAATGAAGCCTGTCGAGAATAACAGCAACAGAACTCAAGGCAACATTGCAGGCAAGTTTTTCGTGAACCTCTTTAACCCTCAAACGCTTTTTAGGCCACAAAACATTCAACACATCCCTCTCCAAAGGGCTTAGAACAGACTTGAAATCTGCAATGCGCTTTTTCATAACAGAACAAAAATGAGCCTTATCTTAAATATGTTATGAATCAAAAAAAGCGCGCAAACTGTGATATAGATAGTGATATGAGTTGATTGGAGTTGCT
>RFLK01000052.1 GCA_003694525.1 Candidatus Woesearchaeota archaeon | reverse complement strand
GCTGCACAATAATAAACACTGCCAGAGGAGGACTCATAGAAACAGAAGCATTACTCATAGGCCTTAAAGAAGAAATAATCTCCTGGTGCGCTCTTGACGTTCTTGAAGAAGAATGCGCAATAAAAGAAGAAGCCCAACTGCTCCACGAGGCTTTCCAGAAAAAATGCGATCTTAAAACAGTTCTTGAAGAGCATCTCCTAATAAAACATCCCAGGGTGATAATAACCCCTCACAACGCATTCAACTCAACAGAAGCGCTTATGAGAATACTCGACACAACAATAGACAACATAAACTCATTTCTCGAAGGCGCGCCTCAAAATACCATAACAAAAATCAAGTGAAACTATTCAATCAAGATATTCCAAGATTATTGCGCGCTTGCGATGATTAAAAGAATGAACAAAACTGTCCAGATGCAATTCTCAAAAAACTTCTTCCAAGAGAGCGGAACGCTTATTGCAACCCCGTAACAGCCACAATTACCAAGACGCTTGCGCTTTAACAAAGCATAACCTACGAAAACATTTGCAACAATCATAAGAGACAGCCCTGCAATAGCAGACCAGAACAAAAGCTGCCCAGAGAGTATCCAAGCGCCAACAAACAACTCAAAAAAAGGCTGAGCATAAGAGAGCGGCCGTTCAAGATTTTTAGGCAAAAGGCCGTAAGATCTTATGATCCTTGCAAACCCCTTCAAATCCCTTATCTTCATGGAAGAGGCAAAAAGGAACAAGCCTCCAAGAACTATCCTCAAAAGCGGGACAAAGTAAAGCAAAGCCATACCGCTTGAAATAATCAACCCGTATAAAAACGTGACGTACTGCAATACGGCAGATAATCCTCAAAAATTATAATGACAACAGGCATCATCAAATTATGCGAAAACTGCAACAGGCAAAAGTTAACAACAAGCGCGTTCTTGTACGCGTGGACTTTAACGTGCCATTAAAAGGAGGGAGAGTTGCAGACGATAGCCGAATACTATACTCCATTCCGACAATCAAATGGCTGCTTGAGAAAAAAGCTGCGAGCATAATACTTGCAAGCCATCTTGGAAGACCCGGGGGCAAGCCAAACAAGGCACTATCCTTGAGACCTGTTGCAAAACACCTCTCAAAGCTCTTGAAGATGAGAGTATCATTCTCCCCAAAAGAGCCAGGAGAGGAAAAATTATGCCTTCTTGAAAATCTGAGATTCCATCCTGTAGAGCGGAAAGACAGCGCGCGCTTTGCAAAAAAACTGGCATCATATGCAGACCTATACGTAAATGACGCATTTGCAGCCTCCCACAGAAAAGCAGCATCAGTGCACGCAATAACAAGATACCTTCCCTCATACGCAGGCCTCCTGCTTCAAAAGGAAGTAAGAGAGCTGAGCAAACTGACAAGAAAACCAAAAAGGCCATATGTTGCAATAATGGGAGGGGCAAAAGTATCAGACAAGATAGACTTCGTACAATCCATACTAGAAAAAGCAGATAAGGCACTCATAGGGGGTGCAATTGCCCTAACGTTCATAGCCGCGCAAGGATACGATGTTGGAAGATCCCTTTTTGAAAAAGAAAAAACACGCCTTGCAAAAAAGTTCCTAAAAAAACATGCTGACAAGATATTACTTCCCATCGACTTTAGAGTGAAAACCCCAAGAGGAACAATCATAACAAGCGCTGAAGACATTCCGAAATACGGAAAAGGTCTGGACATAGGCCCGAGGACTGAGAGAGCGTTTGAAACTCAAATAAGAAAAGCAAAAACAATACTCTGGAACGGGCCAATGGGTCTTTTTGAAAACCCCTCTTACAGAAAAGGAACCGCTGCGATTGCAAAAGCCATAACAAGAAACAGGGGAACAACAATAGCAGGAGGAGGCGATACGCTTGCTGCAATATCAAAACTAGGACTGACAGGCAAATTCACGCACGTGAGCACAGGAGGCGGAGCCATGCTGCAATTCCTATCCGGGAAAAAACTGCCCGGACTTGAAGCGCTTAAACACGGACCTGACAAAAATAAGTCAAAATTTAAATAAATAGAAACAGGATTATAAACGTGCATCCAAAAAAAAGAGCCAAACTGAAAGCAGAGCGGAAACGCATAGCAAAAGAGCGCATAGACGCTCTTTTTGAACAAGCGTCGATACGCCCTCAATTTGCAAAACGCTATGTGAGACTTGCCAGGAAGATTGCAACAAGATACAATGTCCGCATCCCTGCAAGATTGAAAAGGCGATATTGCAAAGAGTGCAACTCGTACCTTGTTCCAGGAAAAAACTGCTCAATCAGAACACGAGAAGGCAAACTGATAATACATTGCAAAGAGTGCAAAAAAATAACAAGAATACCGCTAAAATGAAAACAATATGGTACCTTAGCATAACATTGCTCATGCTCAGCGTTCTGGCAGGATTTGTGAGCATAACCCCAACAAACGCAGTTGTCGTAAACCTGCCTCCAAGATGGGCGCTTCCCGACCAATTTGAAATAAATGGAACACTTGCCCTGAACGCAAGCCAGGCATTCTTCGACCCTGACGGAGACCTTGTCTCTCTTGCAGCAACATCAAGCGAGGGCGTGAGAGTGGCACTGCTATCGGGACAGATAATAATAGAGGCGGAAAAAGACGGAACAGTAAAACTCACTGCAAGCGATGGAAAAACATTAACTCAAAAAGAGCTCGCAATAAAAGCAAAACAATAAGACAACATCATCTTTTCTTCATATACTCCTTTTGCAAAAGCAGAGCGTAGATGAAAATAGTTATTATTATGACCTCAAAAAAGCCGTTTATGTGAACAGGGATGTTTATCAACTCAAAACCGCGAAGAACCGTCAAAACCTCCTCGAAAATAAACACCAAAACTGCAAAAAACAAAAGCTTCCAAGGAAGAAGATACACCCTCTTATCACGAATCGGAGTCCTGAAAAGCTTTATGAAAAGAGCAACTGCAATCAAAACAAAACCCAGATTGTATATCGGTGCAACAGCTGCAAGACTCATTCCTAAACTCATTCGCACCCCCTTGTAATCTCAATCTGGCGTATTAGAGCCCAAATCAAGAATACCAAAATAAAACTTGGAATAACGTGAGTGAGCCATGCCGTCCTCCACACCCCAAACACCTTCAGGGCGCCAAAGATCTCCTCGAAAGAGAACAGGACAAGCGCAACAATGAGCGGCTTCCAGGCAGAGAGATACTTTCTTTGCGAAGATTTCTTGAAAAGGCCAATTGCTATGATTCCTGCTACGCAACTCAAAAGAACAGCAGAGAGCACAGAAATTCCATAAATCCAATCATACGGGCTGAGCATAATTCACCTTTTTTGAAAAATAGTACGCAGAGACATTTTTAAACCTTTCTTTTTATTAACAGCACAGGCAACAATCTAAATAACAACAAGAGAGAAGAACAAGAGAAAAGAACGAGAAAGGTTTAAATAAGGACTTGCAAGAGAGCACAAAATGAACGCTGAAACTCCCAATAAAGAGCATCAAGAAATGAAGCAGGAAACAAAACAGGAAGCAAGTCAAGAAAAACCAACGCAAGAGATGCAAACGAGAAGTCCGAAAAAGCCGGAACT
>RFLK01000051.1 GCA_003694525.1 Candidatus Woesearchaeota archaeon | reverse complement strand
CGCTTCATCCATGTTTGCGTCTTTTTCAGTCCAGGTTGGGTTATGGGCGTGTATTATGTCTGATATGGTGTATGGTTTTGCTTTTTCTGAAGAGTATGGCATTATTCCGTTGTCTATTGCGTCTATGAATTGCATTAGTTTTTCATCTATTCTCTCCCATTCCTTGTCTGTTTTTACAAGCTTTTTTCCAAAGTGTTTCCAAATAAGGCCTGCTGCAGCATAGGGTATGTCATTGTCCCTTTTTCCTGCGCCTTCTTTTTGGTGGTGGTCGTAATCGTGTGTTTGAGGGTCGTATTTCATTCCTACATCAAGGCGAAGGTCTGCTTTGTTGTACTTGTCCGGATCCCTTGTTCTCAGAATTTCAGCTTCAGGGTATATGAGCTTTAGTATTGCAACTCCGAAGACCTCATCTGCGTGGAATGATCCTGAGTGGGTTGCGATTGTTCTTATCTCGGTCATTTTTGTTTGTTTTTAACTGTTTAAAATTGAAAAAAAATCAGAGTTTTTTTGCTTCTTCAAGAAGCTTTTCTGCTATCATTTTGAGCTCATTGCGGCTCATTCTGACTGAGAATTCAGTGTCAACGGACTCTATTGATAGCAGCACTCCTTGCGGGTCTTCTTCATCAACTCTCAGGTATACTGAAACCGGAAGGAAGTCCTCGCCTCTGTTGAAGTCGTCTTGGTCCCATACTGTTATTTCTGTCTCTTCGATCTCTTCATCGAAATCGTTCATATCTTCTTGCATATCTTGGCCTGCATTCATGTGTTCTTCTTCCATTCTGATCACCCTTTTCTGCCTTTGACTGTCCTGTTTAAAAGGCTTTGCTCTTTTTGGCTCATCAGGAGTGTTTTTATATTAATTGTTATCTTGTCGTCTTATGGACTACAAGGGTTTGAAGCTTGACAGTTTTCAGGAGGATGCAATAAGAGCAATTGAAGCCAACAAGTCCGTTGTTGTGAGCGCTCCGACTGGAAGTGGAAAGACTCTGATTGCGGATTACATAATAGATAGGGACATAAAAAAGGGGGTTAAAGTGATATATACTGCTCCCATAAAGGCATTGTCTAATCAAAAGTACAAGGATTTTTGCAGGGATTATGGGAAAGATAATATTGGTCTTTTGACAGGCGATGTTGTGAAAAATCCTGGCGCGTCTGTTCTCATAATGACTACTGAGATTTATAGGAATATGTGCGTCTCGCGCGATCCTCTGATTGATGAGGTTTCCTATGTGATTTTTGACGAGATTCATTACATTAACGATCCTGAAAGGGGTTATGTTTGGGAGGAGTCAATAATTTTTTCAAAACCGCATGTTAGAATGCTTTGCTTGTCTGCAACAATTCCAAATGCGCGCGAATTTGCAAGTTGGATTCAGGATATTAAGGGCCACGATGTTGTCGTTGTAAGGCATTCTAAGCGTCCTGTTCCTCTCAAAGTTGGTTTCTATGATTACGAGCTTGGTCTGACAACTCTCGATGAAATAAAAAGCGTTGCGGACATTCCTGACATAAAGTACTTAAAAGGGAAAAAGCGCAGAAGGCGTCCTTTTGTTCCTTCTCCAGTTCACACTGATCTTGTTCAGGAAATTGCTGACAAGACTCCTTGTATGTTTTTTACCTTTTCAAGGGCGGGGACTCAAAGGAATGCTGTTGAGCTCTCAAAGTTGAAGCTGTTTCCGCAAAGCTCTGAGGTGGTCTCTTATGTTCGTGAAAAGCTTGGAAAGGCGCCTTCTGATATCTCTCGTCTTGAGTCTGCAAAGGTTTTGAGAAGCATACTTCCGCAAGGAATTGCGTTTCATCACGCGGGACTTCTTCCAGTATTGAAGGATATTGTTGAAGAGCTGTTTTCAAGGGGTTTGATACGCGTGCTCTATACTACTGAGACTTTTGCAGTTGGAATCAATATGCCTGCAAAGACTGTCTGTTTTGAGAGTTTGCGCAAGTTTGACGGTAGGGAGTTTCGCCTGTTGAACTCGAAGGAGTTCTTTCAGATAGCTGGCAGGGCTGGAAGGAGGGGTATTGACAAGGAGGGTTTTGTTGTCGCGATGATTGCCCGTAGGGATTTCGAGTATGATAAGATAAAGCGTCTGACTTCTTCGGATACTGCTCCCATAAGGTCCCAATTCAGGCTTTCTGTAAATACTGTTTTGAATTTGATAAAGCAGTATGATGATAATGAGATAAGGAATATTTTAACTCAGAGCTTTTTCGCGTACCAGTCTAAGAAAAGAGGCGGGAAAGAGGATAGGATGCAATTCACTTTTGATAAGATAAAAAAGAGGCTTGTAAAGCTTGGCTATGTTGATGGCAAAGCTTTGACGCCTAAAGGAGAGTTTACCTCCCGGATTTATGCTGATGAGCTTCTTTTCGGGGAGGCTTTTGCTACAGATTTTTATGAGAGTCTTACAGAATACCAGATGTTTTTGTTGATCTCAGCTATTTGCTATGAGGGTCGCGAGAGGACTATGTTCTACAAGGTTTATCCTTCAAAGGAAGTGTCGCATCTCAAGGCTCTTGTTAGGAAAAATCCTGTTATGCGCAGGTATAAGCGTTTTGAGAACTTGGATGTCTTAACAGGTCTTGTGAGGCCTTGTTATGATGGAAAGTCAATATTCGACGTTTTTGATAACACTAATCTTTTGGAAGGGGATGTTATGCGTTTTTTCCGGCAGGTTGTTGATCGTATGGGGCAGGTTCGCACTGCAACGCAGGACCGTCAGCTTGCAGAGCGGATGGCTGGCTTGCAGGATCGCATACTTGGATGTTTGAGCCAGGTTGAGGAGATTTGAGTTTTAAGAGTAATTAGTCATTATTCATTATTTGACTTGTTACTTGAGAAATTTATCACTGGAAAAGTTCAGAAACATCCGGTGCCTTTTCGCTTCCCTCATCTGCTTTGAAGTATTCTTTTTGCTCAAATCCGAAAAGTCCTGCGATTATGTTTGACGGGAATTTTCGTGCTTTGACATTGTATGCTCTAACTGCGTTATTGTACGCGTCTCTTTCCACTTTTATTCTGTTTTCTGTGCCTTCCAGTTGCACTTGCAGGTCCAAGAATTGCTCGTTTGCTTTCAGGTTCGGATAGTTCTCTGCAACAAGAAGAAGTCTTGAGAGTGCTGAGTTCATTTCCGCGCCTGCTTTTTGCAGTTGTTCTGGCGTTCTGGCTTGGCCGACAGATGCTCTTGCTTGCGTTATTTCTTTGAGAAGTGGCCCTTCATAATCTGTATATTGTTTGACTGTTGAGACAAGGTTTGGTATAAGGTCTGCTCTTCTCTGGTATGCTGTTTGAACCCTGCCCCACATGTTATTCGTGTTCTCTTCAAGCGATACGAAAGAGTTGTAAGTCCCTCCCACCCATAATGCAAGTATTGCTATAACTGCAAGAGCGCCAATTCCCCACCATTTCGAATTATTCGATGATTGTTTTGCCATATTCTGCAAGCTTCTCCATCTCGCCTTCATCAAGCCACATTCCGTGGCACTTCGGGCATATGTCAATCACGACATCTGCCTTTTTAATCTTTTCCATGGCTTTTTTGCATCTCGGACAGTTTAGCTCGTCCATCTCGTTCATTTTACCAACCTCCTGAAGCCCCTCCGCCTCCAAAGCTTCCTCCGCCAAAGCCTCCAAAGCCACCGCCTCTTCCAGACCCTCTCAGCATATCGCTCAGAACCCACGCGGCTATCAAGTAGTCAGAATCATCAGGCCTTGATCTTTTTCTTTTTCTGTACTGTGCGAAAAATAAGAACAAAAACAGTATTGCAATAAATGCTATCCAGCTGATACGAATGTACGATTCTGTTTGCGATTTGAGCCTGCTTGCTGTTCTGGATGTTTGGTTTGAGTCAAGCTCTCCCGATAATATTGCGGAGATTGCCTTTGATGCTCTGATTATGCCTTCTCCGTATTGCTCTTTTCGAAATGCAGGCACGAGGTATTCCCTGCCTATTCTTCCCACTATTATGTCTGGAAGCTCTGCTTCAAGGCCTCTTCCAACTTCAAACCGGTATTTCCTATCTTCTATTGCGACAAGAAGAAGCAGGCCGTTGTTTTTTTCTCTCTCGCCAAGAACTCCTTCTGCGAGCTTGTGCGCTTTGCCTTCTATATCTTCCCCTTCAAGGCTTTTTATTGTAACTACTGAATATTGAGCGCGTCCTGAATCGTATAATTCTCTAAGTATGATTTCAAGGTCTGATTCTTCCGAAGGGCTTAGAACGTTTGCATAATCATTGACAAATCCTTTTATCTCTTGGGCAAAAGAATTTGCAGATAATAGCAGAACCAGTGCCAACAGCGCGCGACATCTCATTTTTGCTGTAAGGCAGGGTTCGCTTTTATTTCTTGCGCGATTTTTTGCGTGCCAGTTTTCTTTTCAGTTTTGGCCACTGGTCTTCTGCTGCAATGTATCCTACGCAGTTTTCAGCTCCGCATCTGCAGGGGTGGTCTTCGTAATCTTCAAGGTCAAAGCCGTAATTGTAGCTCAGCTCTTCTCCTTTTTTTATGTCTCTTGTTGATATTATCCAGATGTGCCCTCTGATTATTTCAACCTCGCAGTTCGGATTGCAGGAGTGGTTTATGTATTTTGCAGTGTTCCAAGGGACGTTCCCGTCTATGTCGTAGCGTTTGTTCAACTCGAATATGTAAACTGCGCCGTCGTTTGTTTTTTTTGCGGATTCAATTTGAGCGTCGCTCCTTCTTGATGACTCTGCTTTTGTTATTTTCTCGCCGACGTACTCTATTATTTTTGTTCCTTTTGGTATGTCTTTTTTTGCAAATACTCCTGTGCCGTGAATGCGTGAGCGTTTGACTTTTATGTAGGGGCTTTGCTGGCTTTGATGTGTTGTTGTCATCCGCTCTGGGTTTTTAAGAGTGGCTTATAAATTTTTCCAGTGACTTTGTAATAGAGAAAAAGCAATGAAAAAAAAAGAATTCAGGTGTTGTTCAACGGTATCTCAAAAGAAGGGTTCTTGCGCGCCCCTCATCCCAGGCCTTTCCGTCTTTCAAGAGTACTGTATCTCCTCTTGCAACGACCTTTGTCTGTTGTATGAGAACACCGTACTTTTCAGCAAGCATATTCTCAAATTCGCTTGCAGACTCATCATCAAAGTGCACTTCAAAGCCGACGAGCCTGTCCGTCTCGATTCCTTTAAGTGCTTTTTCTATGTCTGCGTTCTCTTCTTGAGCTTTCGGATACCTGTCTGATGTGAACACCAAGAGCATTGTCTTGTTCTGTTCAAGAGCTCTCTTGTAATCGTTCTCGCTCCACTCGCCTGCTGAGTAGTATCCCTTCAGATCAAAAGCTGCTTTCTCTTCTTCTGAAGGTTGTTGGCTCTCTTCTTGTACTGTTATGCTCTCTCCAGCAGGAGCTTCCTGCGCTGTCTCTTGAACCTCTTGTTCAGGAGCGCTTGCAGCAGAATTATCTCCGCTCTGAGCATTGTCAGCTTCAGGGCCTGGAGCGCCGGTTGCAGTATCTTTCAGTTTTGGTGCGCACGCAACAAGCAAAATCATTGCCAGCGCGGCGATTGCAATCAATCTTAGATTTTTCATTGTAATCCCCCCATTGCGCAGGGAAAACTTTCTGTTTAAAAAGTTTTGCACGAAAAGTCAAGGGCGCCTAATCTCACATTAAAAGAGTATAATAAATAAAAATAAACAAATAAAGGAAAAAATTATATCTTGCCTACAAGATCCAGGCCCGGCTTTAGGACGTCCTTTCCAGGGCGCCAGCTTGCAGGGCATACGTTGCCTGGATGCTTTGCAACAAACTGCGAGGCTTGCACTCTTCTCAGTATCTCGTCTGTGCTTCTGCCTATGCTGTTGTCGTGTATATCGTATGACTTCACGATCCCTTCAGGGTCGATTATCACTGTGCATCTCTGAGAGAGGCCTTCCTCTTCTATGAGGGTCCCGTATTTCTCGCATATTTGTCTCGTAGGATCTGCAAGCATTGGGAACTTTATCTTTGCAATTGTCTCGCTTGCGTCATGCCATGCTTTGTGAACGAAGACTGTGTCTGTGCTCACAGAGAGAACCTCGCAGTTTAGTTTTTGGAATTCTTCATACTTGTCTGCAAGCTCGGATAGCTCTGTTGGGCAGACGAAAGTGAAATCTGCAGGGTAGAATGCAAGAACAACCCACTTGCCCTTAAGGTCTGCAAGGTTTATTTTCACCGTTTCATTGTTGTGGAACGCCTCTGCGGTAAATTCTGGCGCTTGTTTTCCTACGTATGTGCTCATTGTTATCCCTCCTTAGAACGATTCTTTCAAGGAAAAACATTCTATATTTAAGCGTTGTCAATTCAAACAATTTTTAATTGCTCAAATATCTTTTTTATCTTGTTTGAATTCTATCTCTCTTCTCTTCCTGTTATATCTGACTGCAAAGTTGTGAGTTCTATCTCTTATTCCTCTCAAAAGAAGCATTTCAGGAGAGTTCTTGTCAGGGTTTAAAGTGACGCCTCCTGGCAGGTGTATTGTTTCTTCTTTTTTTGCTAATGAGATTATTGCAATTCGCGCTCCTGCTCTCAAAAGCGCTTTTATTCCTGCATTGAGATGGCCTTGGCCTCCATCTACAACTATCAAGTCAGGCATTTCTTTTT
>RFLK01000050.1 GCA_003694525.1 Candidatus Woesearchaeota archaeon | reverse complement strand
TGCAGGCACGGAACAATCGCAATAGAAGCCGCACTTATAGCGTCAAACACATCACCGCACAAGTACAGAAAGGACAAGTTTGCATTCGCAAAACTCCCAAACAAAAAATTCAAACTGGAAGATGAAGAGAGAGAATTCAAAGGAAAAATATACTGCATAGACCCCAACTTCAAACACATAAGCGCAGCCAAAAAAAACGCAAAAATAGCAGGAGTGGTAAAAAAAATATCATTCAGCAGGACAGAGACAGAATGGCTTGATACAAAATTAAAGGAAAAAAGCGTCGATATGATAGTAACCCTTCCCCAAAGAGCCAGCAGGAGAACACCATTTGAAAAAATAGAGCACTATTACGACCAGCTATTTGATGCAGCAAGCTTCATACTAAAGCCAAGAGGAAAAATGGGCCTTGCAATAGCAAAAGAGGGCAAATATGTAAAAGAAAAAGCAAACGAACACAAATTCTCAATAAAAGAAGAACACAAAATAAGCCAAGGAAAAGAAGAATACACATACACGATATTATCGAATTCCACATAACTTTTTTATACGCCCCGGTCAAATGAGAAAATATGAAAAAAGAGGCGATAGCACGCAAAGAAGATTTGCCAGATGAGGGACAGGTATCCGAGACCACCTGCAAAGTTTGCAAAGCGCAGATTGACAAGCTCTCAAGAAAAATAAACAAAGAATCTACTCATCTGATACCTCTTCTTGAAAAACCAATGCGCACATACAACGTCAACTTTCCGGTGAGAATGGATGACGGCAAGATAAGAATATTCTCAGGCTACAGAGTCCAATACAACGATGCAAGAGGCCCTTGCAAAGGAGGCATAAGATTCCATCCAAAAGTAAACCTGCAAGAAGTTATGGAACTCTCCTTCCTGATGACTCTAAAATGCGCAGTTGTAGGAATACCTTTCGGAGGAGGAAAAGGAGGGGTCGCATTCAACCCAAAAAACTATTCAAAAGCAGAAATCGAGAGGATATCAAGAGCATACATAAAAGCAATAGCACACGCGATAGGACCAGATAAGGACATACCAGCACCGGATGTCAACACGAACTCCCAAACAATGGCCTGGATGCTTGACGAATACGAATCCGTAAAAGGACACAAGGCACCGGGCGCTATAACCGGAAAACCAATAGAGATAGGAGGCTCAAAAGGAAGGCAATATGCAACCTCGCTCGGAGGCGCCATAGTGCTGAGAGAATACCTGAAAAGAAAAAAACAAGCACTTTCAAAAACAAAAATAGCAATACAAGGGATGGGAAATGTTGGAAGCAACATAGCACGCATACTCGCAGAATGGGGAGCCAAAATAATTGCAACATCAGACAGCAGAGGAGGAACGTACAATCCGAGAGGGCTGAACGTTCCAAAACTTCTTGAACACAACAACAAAACAGTCGCAACATTCAAGGGAGGAGAGAAAATAACCAATGAAGAGCTTCTTGAACTAAAATGCGATGTGCTAATACCTGCCGCCCTTGAAAACGTCATAACAGAAAAAAACGCAGGATCAGTCAGGGCAAAAACAATACTGGAGATGGCAAACGGGCCAATCACACCAAAAGCAGACGAGATTTTAGAAAAATCAAAAATTGAAGTGATTCCAGACATACTGGCAAATGCAGGAGGAGTTGCAGTATCATACTTTGAATGGGTTCAGAACACGACAAACCATTACTGGAAAGAGCACAGAGTAAACCAAGAGCTCGAAGAGATTATGGTGTCAGCATTTGAAGAAGTGATCTTGACAGCAAAAAAAGAAAAATGCTCGCTTAGAAGGGCAGCATACATGCTCTCAATAAACAAGGTTCTCAAAGCAGAAAAGCTCAGAGGACGAGTCTGAAAACAAACACCGCAAGCTTTTTATAACCTATAAAAACAGGAATTTGCAGGGTTGGGAGGGTACTGAGCTTTCGGCAAACGCTGAGGAAAGTCTGCCCACCACAAAACGCGACTTGAAAGCCAAGCTTTCAAGGTTCGGAAACGGACGGCAACATCGCAGAAACGATACCACGTGCGAGCAGAATGATGCGCGGGCCCCTCGGGCGACCTTAGGGGAGAATGCGCTGACGTTCTCGCATGAGCGGATGAAACGGATAGTCCTCGCAGGTGCAAGCACAAAAAGTGCGCTAAGTAAAATGCTCAGAGCGCCTGTCCAGGCCTTTTAAAGGGCCACAGATGCACATCATCTGCACATCATCTGATGGAGGCGCACAAAAGGCAGCTTATTCCCACCCAACCCTTTATATATTATTAGTCCTTTACACTTCAAACCCATGGTAAGAGAAAAGACTCGAATGCCGATGAGCACGGCAGGAATCACCAGCTACTATGAAGAATACCGCTCATCAATTGAAATATCACCACAACAAGTGATACTCTTAGGACTATTAATTGCAGCACTAACAATAGCATTGCACATTTGGGGGGCAGGACTTTTGCAATGAAACTCAACCAGAGAGAATTGATGAAGGCCATGCAACGCATGGGAATACAACAACAAGACATTCCCGCAACACAAGTTATCATACGCCAAATGGACAGGGACATAGTAATTGAAAATCCGCAAGTTGCAAAAGTAAATATGATGGGTCAAGAAACCTGGCAAATATCAGGAGAGTGGAGAGAAGTCACCCATGAAAAAACACCCGAGATAAACGAAGAAGACATAAAGACCGTTATGAGCCAGACGGGAGCGGATCGGGAAAAAGCCCTTGAAGCAATAAAACACGCTGAAGGCGACCTTGCAAAAGCAATCCTTGAACTTAGTGAGTGAAGTTATGCCGGCATTGATGGTGAGTGAAGAAGAGATGGAACCATCTGATGCGCTCTACGAAGCGCAACAGGAACTCAAAAGAGCAGACCACAGCATAGCAGTATCTCTAAAATACACGAGAACTGTCGACGTAATAAAAGGGATAATAGATAGACTCATAAACACAATACGCTACGGGCTTGACGCGCTATTAATATACAATCGTGAAAAAGGCAACATAGAAGAAGTTCCAGAACTTGCAAGACTAAAAGCAATAGAAACAAAGAAACTATACCCGGACAACCCAATTGTAAGAGATACTTGCGATTTCTTCCTCCTTCTCAGAAAAATAACAAAAGCAGAGTTTGACCGAGCACAAGAATACAGAAGACACGTCACAATGACCGCACACCTGGACGATGGACAGAGCGTTCAGATAACAATAGACATAGTGACAGACTATTACGCGCGCACGAAAGAATTTCTAAAAGAAGTCTCAAAATTGATAAGCGAGAGTTGATAGCTGCTCTGAGAAAACCAACAATGCCGCAAAGCTTATGAACAAACAAAACAATTAGCCAATACAATGGCCCACGAGACGCACACAGCACAAGCCTGCAAGCCAAAATGGGTGAGAAAAGTAGACTCTATGCTGTATTGGATACTGATAATCCTTGCAATAATAGGAAACTTTGCAGCAAGCGTGGCACTTGTTCCCATACTTATGACAATGAAAGGGGCGTGGCTGGCATTTTTCATATTCTTCACCAGCATAGCATTCGGATTCATATTCAGCACCCTATTGCACACAATAGAAGCGCTCGCCCCAAAAGAACACGTTATAACATGGATACTCATACCCTCGATAGCATTGATCAACATAACAATAATAACACTATTATCAAACAAACTCATAGAATTGCTAAACCTTACAACCCCTGAACACTCCCCACTGATAATAGGACTGACATACATTATAGGATACATAGCTCCTGAGGCAATACAACACGCAAAAAACACGCGCAAAGCACATCTTTCGAGCTTATCCTAAACCTTTCAAAAAAGAGGGCGACCGCCGGGAATTGAACCCGGCCCAGGGGAGTTCTGCAACAAGAGTTGCCACAGTCCCCTACGCTACCGCTACGCCACGGCCGCCATAGAACAAACCTCCAAAAACACGTTTATAAATGTAACGCGAAGAGAGGCCCTTCAACGAAACCTTTATAAACACCCTCTTTTCCAACGAAAACAAACGCCCGAGTTCCCGAAAGGGGGCGAGAGTTAGGGTGGAATGATAAACTCATTCTACCAAGGCAAAAAAATGGCAGAATTCAAACACCTTGTAAGAATAGCAAACACCGACCTTAAAGGAGACAAACAAGTAGTCTATGCGATAAAAAACATAAAAGGAATAGGCGTATCACTTGCAAACGCGCTCTGCCAGATAGCAAAAATACCAAGAGACAAGAAAATAGGCGAGCTATCAGACTCTGAAATCAAGAAATTAGACGATCTGGTCAAGGCACCACATAAGAGCAACGTTCCAAAATGGATGCTCAACCGCCAAAAAGACCTAAACACGGGAGAAGACTCCCACCTCATAACAAACGACCTTCTATTCGCAAAAGAAAACGACATAAAACTTCTCAGAAAACTCAAATGCTACAGAGGAGTGCGCCACGCACTAAGACTGCCAGTTAGAGGACAGAAGACGAGAAGCAACTTTAGACCAAACAAAGGAAAAGTTACAGGAGTTAAAACAGCAGGAAAGAAGAGAGGCTAATGGGAGATCCAAGAAGACTGAGGAAAAAGTATTCGGGGCCAAGACACCCCTGGCAAGCCACGCGACTAAAAGAAGAGAAGAAGCTTCTTTACGATTACGGGCTTAAAACAAAAAAAGAGTTGTGGAAGTGCACAAGCAAGGTCAAAGGATTCACAGCACAAGCAAAACGCCTTGTCGCACAACGTGACGAGCAAGGAGCAAGAGAGACAAAACAATTACTCTCCAGACTTGCAAGACTTGGAATACTAAAAGAAGGAAGCACGCTAAATGACGTCCTTGGACTTACAGTGAGCAATGTTCTTGAGAGAAGACTCCAAACACTCGTATTCAAACACAAACTTGCACGAACTGTAAAACAAGCAAGACAATTCATAACACACGGGCACATACTGATAGGAGAAAAACCAATCACCGTTCCAGGATACCTTGTAGGAGCTCAAGAAGAAAGCTTAATCACATTTGCAGAAAAATCAGCACTCTCAGATGAAAACCATCCTGAAAGAACATCAGGAAAACAAAAAGAAGCTTCAAAACCAAAAGAATCGCCAAAAGCAAAAGACCTGAAAGAGAAAAAGAAGAGCCAAGAGAAAGAAAAAACCGAGGCCAAAAAAACAGAAACTAAAGAAGACAATCAGAATACAGAAGACAATCAAAACAAAGCAAAAGAAAAAGAAGCACAAGAAAAAGAACAGAAAAGCGAAGCGAAAAGCGCGGAGGCTAGCGCATGAGAGACTCAATCCGCTGGGGAGTATGCCACATATACTCATCATACAATGATACGATCATACACATAACAGATATTACAGGATGCGAAACCATTGCAATCTCAAGCGGAGGGCAAATGGTCAAGGCAAGCAGACTTGAAAGCTCCCCGACAGCAGCCATGATGGCAGCAAAAAAAGTCGCAGAACTTGCAATGGATAAAGGAGTACAAGGCGTTCACGTCAGAGTCAGAGCCCCAGGAGGCCACAACGGTCCAAGCTCTCCAGGACCAGGCGCTCAAGCAGCAATAAGAGCGCTATCAAGAAGAGGACTGAAAATAGGAATAATAGAAGATGTAACACCCGTACCCCATGGAGGATGCCGAAAGGCAGGCGGGAGGCGAGGAAGACGCGTATGATCGAAGGAGTTCAAACTGACAAGAGAACTGGACGAGTGAGCTTCACACTAAAAGCGAACGTAGCAGTTGCAAACACCCTGAGAAGAATCATGATGGAGAGCGTTCCAACAATGGCAATACACGAAGTCGAATTCATAAAAAACGACTCAGCACTCTATGACGAAATGCTCGCGCACAGACTAGGACTAATACCTCTTACAACAGATCTGAAAAGCTATGAGATCAAAAAAGAAAACGAAGAATACACTGCAAAAAACAGCCTGAAACTATTCCTCAAAGCAAAAGGGCCCTGCACAGTCTATGCAGAACAGCTTGAAAGCCAAGATCCAAAGGTTAAGGCAGCACATCCAAAAACCCCAATAGTAAAACTGCTAAAAGGCCAAGAGCTTGAATTTCAGGCAACAGCAATACTGGGAGTAGGAAAAGACCACACAAAATTTGCGCCCTGCAAAGCATGGTACACCCAAGAATACAAAGTTTCAGTCAAGAATGACCATCCAGATTTTGAAGAATACAAAAACAAATACCCAAAAGCAGCATTTGCAGCAAACGGAAAAATAGATCCTAAACTGATAGAAAAGCACAACCTTTACGATGCGTGCAAAGG
>RFLK01000049.1 GCA_003694525.1 Candidatus Woesearchaeota archaeon | reverse complement strand
CAAGCTTTCTTGTTTTTCCTTTTGTTCTCTCTCAAGTCTTTTCAGTTCTTTTCTGTATTCTTGAATTGCCTTCTCTTTTTCTTCAAGAGACGAATCTGATCGAACAATGCTCATGAGGTCGTATCCGAGTTCTCTGATTTGGTTTTGGTATTGCTGGTGTAGTTCGTAGCTTTTCTGATCGTGTCTTATTTGTGCTCTCTGAGCTCTTCTCTGTCTTACCAGTTCTGTTCTCTGGCCATTCAGTCTTTCAATTATGTTAGAAATATCTGCTGTTGCCTCTTCAAACCGTCTCTGCTCTTCCTTAAGGTCGGACAGTCCTAGTTTTACAAGCCCTTCTGCTCTTGTTGCTCTGTTAAGGTCCTGCTCTATTTTGTTTTTGTAATCCTGAAGTGTGCTTTCAATTTTCTTAAGTCGAGGATCTGCCTTTTCTTGAAGGTATCTTGTTGTGCACTCGCTTGTGATTTTTGCTATGCTCTCCACTGGAACGTTTGAGTCGACTCTTGCAATTGCCATCTCAAGCATGCCTAATCTTTGGCTTGTCTGAGTCTTGTATTTTTGAATTTCATAACGCAATGCGCTCATTCCAGATGGGCCTGTGCATCCTAAAATTCCCATCGCAAGGCCTGCAATTGCTCCCAAATACTGTTTTTTCATTGACTTTGCGCGCAACAATGACGTATTTAAATCTTTCGAGATTGTACCACTGAGTAGTGAAAATTAGGGAAAAGTTAATATAAAAGATAGTTGAGCTTCGAGCCTATGAAAGATAAGAGAGTGGATGATTCTTCAGAGTGGAGTTTGGAGTCCATAATAATTGAGGCTTCAAGGCAGAGCGTCGCTCGCGATACTCGCTCACTTGCAAGCTCTACAAAACAGATTTCACGCCCAAACTTTGAGAGAGAAGAGAAGAAGCGTCAGCTCTCGAAGATTTTGAAGTCAAACTTGAATTCAGGATTCACTGCCTTATTGTATGGATGTTATGACAATGAAGGAGCAAGAGTGCAGGCAATTATGGGCTCAATGCTCTTTCCATCCATTCCTGAAGGTGAGAGAACTGCTGAAATTGAGCGTTTAGATCACGCCTACATCTCATCATTTTCTGAAGAAGATCGAATAAAAGGGCCGGAGCTTATCGCAAGAACCTACCTTGAGAGGAATAAGGTCAATGAAGTCCGATCTACTTTGACTTGGACTTATCGCAATAAAAGCGACGATAGGCCTGCTGGAATGCAGTTTTCAGCTTTCAGCGTGAAGGCTCCTTTTGAGAAGGCTGCTTACTTCAGGTCAATCATAGAGAATCCTGAGGATATGATAGGGCTTATGCGTCTTTTGTGGAAGGGTAAATTCCATCCTCTGTCAAGCGGTTTTTGTGCCGCTCCGCCTCCTGGAAATTCAATATACTCTGACGATAAGCTCATGAAGGAATTCAGTAGCATATCTGTTCCTGCTTTTGAGCAAGTGCAAAAAGCGTTGAACGAGAGCGGTGTTCTCTCCGCGCTATCACTAAATCGTCAAGGAACTGTGATAGAAAATGAAAATCGCGCTGTTGCCAAATCCTCTTTTTCTGATGATTGTAAAACTGGCAAAACTGATTGCAATGATGAGCTAAACGCTGCATTGGACAATTTGGACGTTGCGTTTGAAGACTCTGATTTTGATGGTATTTTTGGAAGCCCTGTTGAGGATACAAAAATCCAGAAGGAATATAAGAAGGATTCTGAAATGAAGTTTGAATCCTTGCGCTCTCTTGAAGCGACAATCAAAATAAATGATACAGGCTCTGGCATCTTTGAGAATTCTGATGCTTTCTCAACTCAGGAGCTTTTGGCAATGGCTCATCCGGAAATCACTAACTCCGAGGATTGTGGTGATGAAGTGATTCACGGAAAATATCATCTTGAAGAAAAGCTCGGCGCAGGAGCGCAGGGAGATGTTTGGCGTGCAAGGCATAAGACTCTTGGAACTCCTGTTGCAATAAAGCTTATGTCCTTGGAGACGGGATCTCAAACTGGCTCCAATACAAAGCAAAAGTATCAGCAGTTCTTGAAGGAAGGCAAAGCTCTTGCAACTCTGGCCCACAATACGCAATCCGAAAACATTGCGCGAGTGCTTGACTTTGATGATTATTACAATCGCAGGGGAGATCACGTTCATTATCTTGTAATGGAGCTTTTGGAAGGGGGCTCAGTCCAAGACCGCTTGAATTCGGGCAAAGAGTATGATATTGGGGAGGCTGTAGAGCTTGTAAAGGTAATTGCTCGCGCTCTGAGCAAGGCTCACTCTCAAGGCATCGTTCACAGGGACATAAAACCTGATAATATACTATACACAAAGGATGGTATTCCTAAGATTGCAGACTTTGGTCTTGCCTGGTCTCTTGCTGACAAGTCTGATGACAGTCTGGGAGGAACCCCTGCATATATGTCTCCCGAGCAGGCAAGGCCTTTCTTTGATGGTGATGTTGACGATATAGATCAGCGCACTGATGTCTATGGCCTTGGTGCTGTTCTCTATCGCCTCCTTACTGGAAAGACTCAATACGAGGATTCATTTGAAGGAAGGCCTCAGGCGCAATTTGAGTTGCTCGCAAGAATTTTGAGAAAAAAGGTTCCAACAATAGTTGGAGATGAGAAGTTTGAACTTGTGGCAAATCTCACTCCTGTAAAAGAGCTTAACTCCAAAGTGGACTCCCAACTCTCTGATATTGTGAACAAGGCAATGGAGTACGATAAGGGAAGGCGCTATAAGGACATGTCTGAGTTTGCAGATGCTCTTGAAAAATGGCAGGAAAGGCCGGCAAGGATTAGACGAAAGATGTTTTCCCTTGCAGGAGCTCTGACCATCTCATTGTTTGCAGGAAGCGCTATTTACATGTGGCATTTAAAGGAGGAGCAGAAAGCTCGGATTCAAGCGCAAGCTTTAAGGGAGGAGCGGGCGCGCATAAAGTATGAGTCTAGTGTCGCTTCCAGGTTGAGTAGTTTGTTTGACAATGCTAAAAAAGCAAGGTCTGAGGAAAGTATGCGCAACTTGTTGTTCGATCTGATTGAAGAGTCAAAAGCGCTCTCTGAGCAGAGGTCTTACCAGGATTTTGCAAAAGAGCAGCTCAAAAGGTCCAGGGCTCAAAGCCATTCTCTTTTTGAGCGCCTCTCCTTGCCTGCAGAGTCTTCGTACTCTAAGCTTCTAAAATCCAAAGATGCTTCTTCTGTTGATGAAGTTTGCAGTCATTTTTCGTCATTGGAGCGTTTGCTCGAATCTTGGCGTAAAAAAGATCCTTCTGACGAGTGGGTTGTTGATGAGAAAAGGGTTCTTTCAAGAAGAGTTGATTTGCTTGAAGATCTCAAGAAGGCAGAGCGCGCATACGCTGAAGTTGAAAAAGCAGATTCATTCTCTGATTTAGGAGTTGACTATCTTGTCTCATCGCTTCAAAAGATTGATATGGCAAATCTGAACAAGGCAGAAAAGAGCAGGGCAAGGTCTAAGGCTGTTCAGAACTACCTATCAATTTCTGAAGGCTTGCAGGACCGTTTGAGTGCGTCTCTAAAATTATTAAACGAATCATTGGTCTCTTACGAGAGCATTCTTGAAAGAGAGCCTGGTTTGCGTCCTGCAAGATCCAGGGTTCTCGAGTTGGCCATGAAAAAGAAGGTTTTGGAAGATATGAATGCTTCTGCTCGCAAGAGCAGGGATATTGCAAGTCTTGTTCAAAAATATTCGCTTTCAATGGAAAATGAGGATTATATGTCTGCGATAGCAGAGCTCAATGGTTTGCAAGCGCTCAATTCAAGTTCTTACTGGGGTGATAAGCTCAAGAGCGCAGTGCAATCTATGGCAAGAAAGCATGGCGCTCAAGCGCGTCTTGTTTTTGAGGAGACTATGAAGTTCAAATCTCGTGCCAGGGAAATTTGGGATGATTATCACACTGACAGGTTCAGATTGCCAGATGGAAGCCTGGGAGATGAGCTTGATGCCAATAACGCTGTAAAGGATTTGAGAGAGAAACTGGAGCAAAAAATAGGTAGCCTTCCAGGATACATAGAGCCTGCAATGCGAGCGCTTGCAGACAGGGCAATGGATGAGGCGTATTCTTCTTCGCGCTCAAGGTTTGAAGAAGTTATAAGTAGAAGAGTTGAAAGGTCTGAGCGTTACAATCTTGAGTCAAGGGCCTTTGATTTGTTGAGCAAAGGAGATATCACCCGCAGCCAATACCGTGCGATAGTTGATGATCTTGTAAATAATCGTTACGAAGACGCCAAAAAGGCATTGATGGAGCATAGGTAATTTTTTATCTGATATGGCTTTTTCAAGACAAATGAACGTTGTCATCGTCGGAGCAGGTCCTTCTGGAAGCACTGTTGCCTATGAGCTTGCAAAGGACAGTCATAATGTCAGAGTGTTTGAAGAGCACCCTGCAATCGGAAGGCCCATTGCGTGCACTGGAATTGTAACTCGCGCTCTTTTTGATTTTGTTGAGCGCGATGATGACTATATAATTAATGAGCTGGAGGGAGTTCGCATAACCGCCCCGTCAGGGAAGACTGTTGATATTCCTTTGAAGGAGTTTGTTATCTGTCGCGAGCGTTTTGATACTTTTCTTGCAAAGCGCGCAATAAAGGCTGGTGCAGAATATCACACTCGCTTTAAGTTTCGATCGCTTGATGAAGGCTCAAAAGTTGCAAGGTTTTCTCACAAGGGCAAGGATGTTGAGGTAAAGTATGATATATTGATAGGTGCGGATGGACCTTTCTCTGCAGTTGCAAGGGCATCCGGCCTCTTGTCTCGTAGAAAGTATTATGTTGGCTCTCAGGCAACAGTTGTTGGAAAATTCGATCCTGATTGGTTCTTGACCTTTTTTGGCTCTTGCGCACCTGGTTTTTTTGCTTGGGCTGTTCCAGAGAGTGCCGAGAGGGTCAGGGCAGGGGTTGCTTCTCAAAGGCACGTTCACAAGTATTTTGATCTTCTTCGTGAAAAGTTTTCAGGAGAGATAGTTGAAAGACAGGCAGGGCCAATTCCCATTTTTGACGGTGCAAAAAATGTTCAAAAAGGAAGCATCTATCTTGTTGGCGATGCAGCAGGTGTTGTCAAGAACACTACAGGCGGAGGAATAATAACAGGTATGTGGTCTGCCAAGATTTTGGCCGATTGTTTGAGAAACAATAAAAACTATTCAAGAGCTCTCAGGCCGTTGAGGCGCGAGCTTCTCTTGCATTGGAAGTTGCGCAACATGCTTGACAAGTTCTCAGATTATGATTATGAGCTTCTTGTTGATATGATGTCTAAAGATAGCGTAAAACGCATATTGCACAAGTATCCAAGGGAATATCCTTCAAAGTTTTTGTGGCGTCTTCTGCTTGCCCAACCACGTCTCATCAGGTTTGCAAGATTTGCTATTTAATTTTCTTGAAAATAATGTTCTTGAAAAATCTATCTTAATCCAAAGAAAGTTTTTTAAGTCGAATGTGTGCTGGGTTTGTTTATGGAAAATAATCAGTCGTCTGTTCAGGCTGAATCAGAGAATATTAAGCCTTTTAAAGAGCAGATACTGCCTTATTGGAATAAGGTAAAGGCATTTGTTAAAAGGGATGCTTTAATTTTGACTTTGTTGCTTGTTCTTGTATTGCAGTTTGTTCCAAACGGTGGAGGTAGCTATCCTTGGGGTGGTCTTTGGATGCGCCTTGAGGGTCAGAAGTTGCATTTTGCAGGAGCAATTGCAGAGCAGAATGTTGACAATTACATTCAACAGCAGGCTTTGCAGATTGTCAATGCGGAGTATCCTAATCTTCCTGACAGCAAGAAGAAGGTTGTGCTTGCAGATGTTATGAAGAAGGTCAGGAGCGAGTTTGGGGATCAGCTTGAGACTGAAAAGTCGCGTCTTGCAGATCAGATAAGAGCTCATTTCTCTTATGTTGCAAACGGTAAACAGTACGTGTATATGCCTGATATTGACACCTATTTTTACCTTCGCTACGCAAGGAACGTTCTTGAAAAAGGTCATCATTATGATGAATTGAGAGGAGGCATTCCCTGGGACAATCATATGACTGCGCCTCTTGGAACAAGCGCAGACAGAACCTGGCACCCTTATCTTATTGCATTTATGTTCAAGGTTCACTCTTTTTTTGATGATACTACTACGCTGATGCAGACTGCAACATATTTCCCAATACTGATGATTTTTCTATCGTTGATTTTTGCGTTCTTGATTGCCTGGCACATAGCGGGTGGTGGAAATTCAGGCCTTATTGCTGGTTTTTTTGCGGCGACTATGCTTGCTCTCTCTCCTCCTGTTTTTGGAAGAACTGTTTGGGGTCATATGGACACTGATGTGTATAATGTTTTCTTTCCTGTATTGATTTTTTACTTGCTCGTTGAGTCTGCTCACGCGAAAACTCCAAGAAAGCAATATGTTTTTGCAGCGCTGACAGGCGCGGGAATTTCAGTGTATTCTATGTTCTGGTCTGGCTGGTGGTACGTGTTTGACTTCATACTTGGCGCAATTGGAATTGCCATAGTCTATGAGGTATTCAGGAACAGAAAGTCCGGGCTAAAGCACATTTGGGAGAAGAGCTCAGCTAGCCAATATTTGAAGATTTTAGGAGTGTTGTTTGCTGTTGCGCTGGTTTTGTCTTTTTTCACTTCAGGTTTTGTTCCCTTCTTGAAGGCAGGGTTCACAAATGCAATAAGTTTCACTAAGATAAAGCAGGCTTCTTTGCCAACTCTCTGGCCTAACGTGTTGACAACAGTGGCAGAGCTAAAGCCAACTGATTTGTTTGGAACGGGAAAGACTGGCGTCATACCTTCTGTTGGAGGAAAGCTTATTTTTCTGGTCAGCCTGTTGGGAATAGTCCTTCTGGCTTTGAACCATAAGAAAAGCGCGCGCTCAATACTGTATTCTTCTCTTTTGACTTTGTGGTTTATTGGGACTATTTATGCTTCCTTGAAGGGAGTTAGGTTCATATTGCTTTTGGGCCCTGCTCTCTCTGTCGCATTCGGAGTGTCTGCAGGTCTTATCTATACTTTTGCCGAGAGGTTTTTAAGGTCTATGCAGGCGCCAAAATGGTCTGCTTTTGTAGTTACTGTTCTTATTTTCGCTGTTATAATTGCGCCTCCAAAGGCTCTTGGAATTCAGAACATAGTGAAGACTGATTTTGCAACAATTCCTAACAATGTTCCTATTGTCAATGATGCTTGGTGGAATGTTTTAACTAAGATAAAAGAGGATAGCAAGCCTGACGCGATAATTAACTCGTGGTGGGATTTTGGACATCACTTCAAGTACATCGCAGACAGGGCAGTAACATTTGATGGAGCATCTCAAAGCGGTCCTCAAGCTCATTGGATAGGGAAGGTTTTGCAAACTGACAATGAGGATGAGGCAGTTGCTATTTTGAGAATGCTTAACTGTGGTGGGACTCTATCATATGATGCTGCATTAAATGCGACTCAAGATCCTCTCTTATCTGTAAAGTTCCTGAAGGAGATAATATTGTTGAACGAGTCTGAGGCAAAAAAGAAAGCAATGGAGCTTGGAGTTCCTGAGAACATCACAACTTATACGCACTGTAAAAGCCCTGAGGATTACTTTATTGTCAGCGGGGATATGGTTGGAAAGGCTGCTGTCTGGTCCCATTTTGGCTTGTGGGATTTTGAGAAGGCAGAGGTTTGGCTAAAATGGCGCAATGAGAAAAGGGACGTTGCAGTTCAGAAGATGGTTGAGCGTTTCGGCATTTCAAAAGAGGAAGCTGAAAGCTTATATGATGAGGCAAACTCTATAACCAGTGAAGATCAGGCTAATGCTTGGATAAGCCCTTGGCTTAGTTTTGTGAATCTTCCAAGCTCATGCCGTGAGTCTGATGGCGCTCTCGAGTGCGGGAGAATTACTATAAATGGCACATCATCCGCTCCCAGAGTCCTTTTGAATGGAAGAGTTGCTCCTGCAGGAGAGCTTGTGCTCTATGATAATGAGGGCAATGTTAAGGTTTTCGACTTTAATAATTCGAATTCAAATCTTGTTGTGTCTCTCTGGCCTTCTGGAAGTGGGACGCTTGCTATGTTCTCTGAAAAACCTCTTGCAAGGAGTATGTTTGCTCGCTTGTTCTTTATGGACGGCCTTGGCCTGAAGCATTTCAAGCCTCTTGTCCAGGATTCTCAGCTTGTAGGGGGCAAGATTATCGCGTATAAGGTGGACTGGGACGGGCAAGAGCCTTACATTCCTGAAAGTTTGAAGCCTAAAGAGTCTGTTGTCAGCGGAGCTAAAGTTAAGTTGAATTATATCGGTTGGACTGATGAGGGTGTTTTTGACAGCACAATAGTTGATTGGAAGAGCAAGAACGTGACTTCTGAATCTTCTTTTGAGGATTATAATACAAGGCCTTTTGAGTTTGTCTTCGGAAAGCAGCAGCTAATTGCTGGCTTCTCTCAGGGCATTGAGAATATGACTGAAGGGGAAAGTAAAATTTTGAGAATTCCTCCCGAAATGGCTTATGGAACCGATCCTTCAGCCCACCCGCTGGGAAACAAGACTCTTAATTTTAAGATAAGGGTTGAATCTATTTCTTGATTATTATTTTCTTGCTCTTGATTTTATGCGACAAGCACCACTCTTCCGCTGAGTATAAGCACTGTTGCAAAT
>RFLK01000048.1 GCA_003694525.1 Candidatus Woesearchaeota archaeon | reverse complement strand
ACCGGTGTGAATCAGACGATTTGCATTATTGATACTGGAGTGAACGCGTCCCACCCTGCTTTTGCGGGAAAGATAATAGGCGGTTTTGATTTTGTGAACAATGATGCTGATCCGAGTGATGATAATGGTCACGGGACTCACGTTGCGGGAATCGCGCTTGGAAACTCTTCTGCGGTTTTCGGTGTCGCGCCTGATGCAAACTTGACTCCTGTCAAGGTATGCAATGCTGCGGGAAGCTGTCCGGATTCGTCAATACTTGCGGGTGTGGATTATTGCGTAAACAACGCAACTGCTTTCGGTATAACGGTCATATCCGGCTCTTTGGGAGGAATGGCGCCTTACACGCAAGCAACGTGCTCTAATGATCCTCTTTATTCTTCTCTTGAGCCCATTTTTGATGCGGCCCTTGCGGCGAATATAACTTTGGTCTTTGCCTCCGGTAATAATGGTTGTTCAGGCACGGGTTGTACTAATGGAATTGATTATCCTGCCTGCTCTCCGCGTGTGATCTCTGTAGGTTCCACTAGCAAGTCTGACGCTGTGAATTCTTTCACTAATAGGGGAGGGGATGCTTTTGACATATGGGCTCCTGGAGGGAGCATAGTCTCTGCTAATTGGTTGAATGGAGGCACTGTTACTATGAGCGGCACTTCTATGGCAACGCCGCACGTCTCTGGCCTTATTGCGCTTATAAGACAGGCGAGAACTCTAAAAGGGCTTGGCCCTCTTGATGTTAATGCTACAATTGCACTTTTGAATGATACTGGAAGGCCGATTTCAGATAGCGCATCCAAAGCTTCAAGGATCAATGCAGAATCTGCAATTGCAACAACTTTGAGCGGCTTTTTAGCTGGAGATGGCAAGGCAGTAATCAATAAGACTTCAGGCAGCAATGTCACTTTTTCGGACTCTGCGAATTTGGCAAGGGTTTCAGATTGTTTAATCTTAAGGGATAATCTTGTGGGCGTTGATGATTCAAATTGCCCTGAGTTGAATGTTAGTGCGCGCATAACTCTTTCAGGGTCTCCAATTCTTGCAAGACCGCTCAGGAATGGTGTTCCTTGCCCTGATTCTGTGTGCACCGATTTGTCTTTTTCAGGTGGCGTTCTATCATTTAACGTTACCGGCTTTAGCAATTATTCTGGCGGCTGTCCTGTTACTATTAATCAATCAACAACTCTTTTGGGAAACTTGGAATCTTCGGGAAATTGCGTGGAGTTTGGAGCCGATAATATTGAGCTTGACTGCGCCAGCTTTAATATTACTTATGGGCTGAGTTCAGATTCTGGTTTAGGAATAAATGTGACTGGCCGGAAAAACGTGACTGTCAAGAACTGCAATGTTTTCCTGGGCAATTCTTCCTCAAACGGATCAAAGTCCATTCTTGTTTCAGGTTCGCAGGACGTTGTTATAACAAATACCACAGCGAATGCAACTTCTGCTAACATATCTTTCTTAACAGTTGCTATGGGTGTTGATAATTCTGCCAATGTTACAATATCATCGGCAAATTCTCAGAGTCATTCAGGCCCTGCAATTGAACTTTTCTCAACAAACGATTCTGTTGTAAGAGATTCTAATTTGACCGGGGTGAACAACTCTGCTTTGAAAGTGGGGCCTTTGAGCAGCAACATAACTCTTGACAATGTCACCGCGTTTGCATTCGGGGTTAATCCTGTAATTTTTGTAGACTCAAGCAATAATACGAGGATATTGAACTCATCGGCAACCAGGTCTGCTTCAACAAGCCCTGATGGCGCATTGAATCTATCTCTCTCCTCGTTCAACGAGGTTTTCGACTCAACATTTGTTGCAGAATCCGGTGATGCGATCGCTGTTGATAACGTTAAGCATTCAACATTTGATGGCAATACAGTTACTACTGTGAGTGGTGATGCTTTGCAAGTTATCGGTTCCAGTGAGAATAACACTTTCTCAAGAAACAACTTCATTGCAACATTTGATGGCAGGGCGCTGTTCTTGACCTCTAGCAATAACGATTTCTTTGGAGATATTTTCAGGTCGAACAGTTCTGATGCGGTGGCGATTTCAAACGAGTCAAAGGGAAATAACACTTTGCATAACGCAATAATTGAGATAAATCAGAGCACTTCTGCAAATTGGGTCTTCTCAGATAACTTGAGCCTTTCAAACAATATTTCAAATGTTCTCTCAAATGTGACTTTCAACAGCTCTGAGGGCAGTGTCAGATTTTTTGCGGATGTCAATATTTCAACTCCGCTTAATTTGAACTCGTCAAACCTTTTGATAAGTAACAATCTTGTTTTCTTGAACAGCTCGAACGTCTCTTTCTTGAACACGTCAGCAGAGATAACTTTGCGGGGGCTTTCTTTGTTTAACCCAAGGCCTTTGGTTGATTTTGAGGACGATGGAACTTTTGTTCCTTGCAATCCGCCTCAGTGCTCTGTTTTCAGCTCATCTTCAGGTGCTTTGATCTTCAATGTTTCATCATTCACATCCTACAGCTCTAATGAGACGGGTCTTGTCGTCAATCTCACAAAGCTCGACTCTCCTGATCCTGTCTTCAGGAATTCCCAGTTGAATTATACTGTGATAGTTAATGTGACTGAAGGCAACGCTTCGAACGTTCTATTGACTGACTTGTTGCCCGCGCAAGTCTCTTTCATCTCATCCCAGCCAAGCCCTTCAGCCCAATCAGGTGGCAATTTGACTTTTGACCTTGGCAATATGTCTGGTGAGGATTTTGTTGTCAACATTACGGTAACAGTAGGATCAGTTCCAGACGGCACCATAATAAATAACACTGCAAATTTGACTTATCAGAATGCGACCGGAAGCAACTTTTCATTGCAGGTAGTTGAGAACACTACTGTTTTGGGATTCCCTAATATAACTGTTTCAAAGGCTGATGCGCCAGATCCTGTATCTTCTGGCGGCTCAATCCAGTACGCTATAACTGTATCAAATGATGGCGATCTTGTTGCTGAGAATGTGACTCTTGTGGATGTTTTGCCTGCGGGAGTGATTTTTAACGGCTCTCAGCCCTCGCCTTCAAGCGGGAATACGACTTTCAATTTGGGCAATTTATCTGTGGGTGAGACTTTCACTGTTAACATATCGGTGAATATTACCGCATCAAGTGGCTCTTTGTTGAATAATGCGCAGGTTACGTTCTTCAATCTTACCAATAATGCGACTGTTTCAGCTTCTGCTACAACGTCGATCTCTGTCCCCGCATCAGGTGGCGGTGGAGGCGGAGGCGGTGGTGGAGGTGGCGGAGGAGGCTCTAGCAGTGTCAAGACTTATGAGATGACTTCAGATTCTTATACGACGCAGTATCTTGGGGCGAACGATAAGGTGACTTTCACTCACAACAATCTGTTGCACACGCTTCACGTCCTCTCTTTCACTGGAACACAGGTTAGGATAAGGGTTTCGAGCAAGCCTCAGGAGTTCATGTTGAATAAGAAGGATGTTCAGGATGTGGATGTTGATGGCGATGGTTCTATGGATCTTCGCATAACTGTGCTTGACATAAGCTATTCCAAGGTATTGCTCAACTTGCAAAAGCTTGGAGTGCAAACCTCGCCCGCAACCCAGTTTATTTCATCTTCTCCGCAATCTCAGGAGCAGGTGAGCTCAGAGCCTGCCAAAGAAGAGGTTGCTCAAGAGCCTAAAGAGGCTTTGCAAGAGCAGACTGATGAGAGGAATGTTTCAGCAGATGTTAATGTTTCTGAAAGCGCTTCAGAGCAGGATATTTCAAAGTCTAAAAATGGAGTATTGCTGTTTGTGCTATCTCTTATTTCCATCTGCATATTCGCCTTTGTTGCATACTGGTGGTTTGAGGTGAGACCGGGCAAAGTTTCGCGAAAGAAGGCGCCTGTAAAAGCTGAGAGCAAGACTGTCAATCTCGGAAAACAGAACGCGGGCAGGAAGGCGGATGTTCTTGGAAGTGGCGCATCCGAGAAGAAGCTTTTGAAGTCTGTAAAGGGCAAATTGAACAATTTGGATAGGACTGTTAAGAAGGCAAAAGGGCTGATTGGCAAGAAGGGTAAGTGAAGTCACTCTCAGTTAAGAGCCACAATCTTCAAATATTTATATAAATGATAAAGTCGACATATTTTTAAACCAGTTGTTTTTCTTAAAGTGCATGAAAAAAGGGATGGTGCACTGGGAGGTGTTTTCAATATTTGCGGTAGTTTCTTTTGGCCTTCTTTTTTTGGGTTTGATGTCTCAAATGCGCGTATCTCCGCAGCTTACAGGGTACGCTCAGATTTCAGTATATGAAGATAAGAGCTCTTGTTATGATGGCGGGTGTGGTTTGCCCGAAGAATCTGAAGGTGGATTATGGAAGGCTCTTGCTGTTGCAATCACCGCTCTTGCAGTTCTTGTGATATCGTTTATTGTAACGCGCCTTCCAAGATCTCGCAAAAGCCAATCAGTTCCAAAGGATTTTGGTCATCTTGATAAGATTCTCGAAGAGGTAGAAAAAAGCTCGGCCAGTGTTAGAAAAAGATAATTTTCTATTCTCTTTGTTTTTTATGCGGGCGTCAGGATTCCGTTGAGCGTTAGCGCGACGGTCCCTCTGAACTTATGCGGACGGCAGGATTCGAACCTGCGAAAGCACTAAGCTACAAGGCCCTGAACCTTGCCCCTTTGACCGCTCGGGAACGTCCGCGTATTTTTTGAGTTTTCAGAATTTATTTTTAAGGTTATCTGGAAAAGAGGTCTTTTGGCCTCATCAATGTTATTGCAACTCCGTTATCAAACGCGTCTATGCGCAGTATTTTCTCGGGCATATCGCTCTCCTCTGCTTTGATTATGCTTCTTATTTCTCTTTCAAGATCTTCGGCATTTACAGAATCGGTGTGCGTGTTTATTGATAGGTTGTATTTGTCTTTTTCTGAGAGCATGTATTTTATGTCCTCTCTTATGATCGAGCGTATTTGTGAGATGTCAGTTTTGCACCAATTGTCTACAGGTATTATTTTCTTCATTGCGCTGATAGATTCAGGGTTTCTCACGTACTGGTCGACTATCTCTTCTATTATTGCGCGAGGGTTAAGTTTTGTTTTAACGCCCAAGTGCCCTGGACATAATAGCTCTACTTCTGCTTTGTCATCTCCCAGAGTCCTTATTATTTCTGCTATTTCTTGCCTTGCTGAAAAGTATCCCGCATCGCCGTATTCGACTATAAGGTTGAAGCCCATCTTCTATCGCTTGAAAGTTTCTTTTTTTTAAGTTT
>RFLK01000047.1 GCA_003694525.1 Candidatus Woesearchaeota archaeon | reverse complement strand
CAGCTTGCAAGCTACTGGGGTCCTGAAATTTTAGTGTCTTTTTCTGAAAGGCTGTCTTATTCTCCTGTTGATTTGAGAGAGGATGTGGGCTGGCACGAGGGTGGGAGGGTGCGTGATCTTTTGCGAATAAACATCTCACACGCTCCTGCAGTTGGCACTCTTGCTGCAAGGATGAATGGGCGTTGGTTTGCCGTTGATGATAAGGGTGTTTTCCGTTTTGAGGTTCCAATAGACAAGGTTTCTTATCCTACTGCAAGGTTCTTGCGCAGGGATCTTGCCGTTTTGATGGACACGCACGGAGTCAATATGCTTGTTGAGCAGTCGCTTAGAAATAACGTATCTCTTGTTGTGAGCGATTGTGATCATCCTGGCAAGGTGTATGCTGCAAAGTACCTCTCAGACAGGGGAGTTGATGTTGCGTGTTTCCCGGACAAGTATGTTTTTCTCGCATTGGGGCATAATTTGTCCCTTGTTGGAAGTCCGCCTTTGATTGTCAGGAATGACTCTGCAGTGATTGGAGGCAGGGGGGTTTATCTTCAAGCAGGAGATTCTGTTGTTGTAACCAATGCTACGGATGAGAAGTATGCGCTCTGGTATTATCAGACTCCTGCTTCTTATTTTGATGCTCTGATGCATTCTTTGCCCCTGAATGCGACTTTTGTTGAGTTGAATGATTTTGATCAGATGGGGCGTGTTGTAAGAGAGGCTCGCAAGAGAGGGGTTGATTTCATTGCAACAAGGGTTTTTTCAAGAAGCGATTATGATGTTCTGAAGGGGTGGCTTTCTGAGAACGCTTCAAGAAAAGCCATACTGTTCCACTCTGCATCCTACCCTTACGGGCAGCTTCTTTTCAGAGAGTTTGTAAATCAGACGTCTTTTGATGATCCTAACCCGGTTTTCTATGGAAAGGACTGATAAGTTTTGGATTTTGATTCTTGTCCTCTTGACTATAGCTTTGCGTTTAGTTTTTGCGTTTTCTGTAGAGGAAGTTTGGTGGGATTCTGGAGTCTACATAGGTATGGGGAAATACTTGTTTTCAGGTGGCGAGTCTGGCCTGTGGGAGCACATCCGCCCTTTGCTTGTTCCAGTGTTTCTTGGAGCTTTTTGGAAGGCAGGCTTTGATCCTGTGCTTTTTGGTCGCTTTTTTGAGATTCTTCTGATGGGCGGAGTTGTTGTTTTAACGTACCTTTTTGCAAGAGTTTGGTTTTCTTCAAGGGTTGCGGCAATAGCGGCTCTTATAGTATCTTCAAGTCCTATTTTCTTTCATTTAAGCTTTCATCAGTATACTGAGATTCCAAGCGTGTTTTTTGTTTTGTTGTCTTTGCTTTTGTACGCGCGATCAAGACCTGCTCTTTCAGGTTTTTTTGCAAGTCTTGCATTCTTGTCCAAGTTTCCAGCAGGAATAGTTCTTCCAATAGTTCTGGTTGCAGCTGTATTTGAGCGAAGGTGGAAAGATATTCCGTTTATTGTTGCGGGTTTTGTCCCGCTCTCTCTTGCGTACTTTGTTTGGAGCTGGATTGCATATTCGAGCCCTTTTGCAACGCTCTTCTCTGCTCGCGAGGCAATAGGCAGGGCGTTGGGATGCAATGTTTTAAGGTACAGGCCGTGGTGGCATTATGGTTACTTGTTGGTTTTCAGCGAGTCCAAGCTTCATTTTGCATCCTTGATTGGAGCAACAGTTCTATACTTTAGAAGGAGAAGGTCGTATGTGCTTCTTTTATTGTATGCAGTGTTGCCTATTGTCTATTTTATGCAGTTGCACTGCAGGGATTATAGGTATTTGACTCTGTCTATTCCTGCGTTTGCGATTTTGACTGCTTTGGGTGTGGTTTGGCTTTTCGAGTTGCTTGTTGGTTTGAAAAGGCCTGGCTTGCAGAGGGTTTTGTTTGGAGCAGTCTTTGTTTTGATTGCCGTTTGGCTCTCTCATACTGCAATCCGCTTCCATCTTGCCAATGCCAATGCCCCTTCCATTGCGGAAAGGGAGTATTTTTCCTTTGTCGATCAAGTTCCTGCAGGCGAGGTTTGGGTTGCAAATCCGGTAATTTCAGCGTACTCTGATCGTCTTTTGAACAAGATATATTATCCCATATACGATAAGGGTGTTGCATTATCATTTAGCGATTACTTGGGCAAAAACAGGGGCAGAATCTCAGCGGTATTTCTGGATAATTGTGGAGGTGGGATAATCTGTCCTCCGGGTGATTTTGTTTGTGATGAGCGGACAGAGAGCTTAATGGGTTTTTTGGACAATAATTTCAGAAGGGTTTTTGATAAGAGCTCGGGCAGGTGTTGGTATAGGGTTTGGGTTAGTGCTTCTTGATATTTATTAGGTCTCCTATGGTCATTGTTTGGCTCTTTGTTTTTCCATGCGCTTTTTCAGGAGTGTAGCTTTCTATTATGCTTATGTTTAATGCTTTTTCTATTTTTTTTGCAAGGTTTAGCGGAGGGGTTAGAGTGCCTTTTTCTATTTTTGCAAGAGTGCTCTCTTTCTCGTTCATGCTTCTTGCAAAATCTGATAGTGTTATTCCTTTTTTTTGTCTTGCAGACTTTATGATCTCTCCGGCTTTTTGGACTATGATCTCTTCTGCTTCCTCTCTCTTTTGAGGTGT
>RFLK01000046.1 GCA_003694525.1 Candidatus Woesearchaeota archaeon | reverse complement strand
GCCTGAAGGAGAGAGTCACGATGAAAAATTCAACCCTGACCTATTCGAACAATACGACATAGTTGCGCTTTCAGTTATGACTCCACAAGCTCCCGATGCCTACAAAATAAGCAAACTGCTAAACTCGAAATACCCTCGAACAACAACAGTAATAGGAGGATCACACCCAAGATACTATCAAAGTTCAGTCGAAAACCTGGAAGATAAAATCTCTTTTGACTTTGTAGTACCACAAGACGGGTGGAAACCGATGCTCGATATTGCAACAGGGGCTGTAAGAAAGGGGTCAAAAACCCAAATTCTAACTGATCAGAGCGTGAATCTTGACAGCATCCCTCCTCCGACAAGGCCAAAAGCACTTATGGAACGCTACAAATTCGGACTTGGAGGGGATCCTGCCTGGCACACAATAACCGCTCTTGGATGTCCGTTCAGCTGCAATTTCTGCGAATCAGCATACGAGAGAGTAAGGCCATTTAGCGAGAAAGTAATAAGGGCAGATCTTGAAACAATGGCAAAAGCCCACTCAGAACTAGGACACGAGCGGTATGGCGTTATGATATTCGATGATGTGGGACTTATGAAACCAAAACAAGTCGAAAAGCTATCAAGACTGATATCTGAGACGGGCTATTCATCCTGGCGAGCATTCACACACGCATACCTTGTGGTGAGGCACAAAGAAGATCTTCTTGGCCCATTCAAGGAGACAGGAGGCCAGAGGATAGGAGTGGGGCTTGAGACAGGATCTCAAATGAGCCTCAACATAATAAACAAAAGAAACGGACAAAGGCAGAGCGTTGAAGAGCACATAGAAGCCGTAAAAATAGCAAACGCCATGGGAATTGCAGTCGACTCATTCACAATGATATACCCCTGGGAAGATGAGAAGGACCTTGAAGATACGACAAGGATGCTCAAAATAATATCCGAAAACCCTGTAAACGGAGTTGACAGCAAAGGAAGGCCCCTTCGCAACCACGTAGACTCAACAATAATGAGCCCGTATCAAGGAACTCCATTCAGGCAAATGTTTGAACTGCTGACAAGCACGGGAAATGTGACAGACAAGCTCAGAAAAAGATGGAAACAATTCACCGACAAGGAAATAGAATACTTTCTCAAAAGACTCAAAACAGTGGAAGTAAAACCAGACCTCGATCCAGGACTTATGTGGTACAAGGGAGTTGGAGGAAGCTCTGCTTGGCCTTACAACAAAACGTATCTTCCAAAAGAAAGGTATGAGGAAGAGCAAAGAAAACGCATAGCATTCAGACCAAAATACAGGTAAAGCTAACGCGATATTTTTAAAAATACAAGCCAGAAAGCAAGAGATAAGATGATAATACTCGGGATAAACGACGGCTTTGAAGCAGGAGCTGCTGTAATAAAAAACGGAAAGATAGTCTCCGCAATAAACGAGGAGAGAATCTCCAGAATAAAACTGCACCAAGGCCATATGCACGGATGGCCCTATGCAAGCGTTCGAGAAGCGATGAGGCTTGCAAAAGTCACACCGGACGATATAGACCTGATTGCAGTTGCCGGAATCGTCGACCCACCGATCCCCGCAAGGCTTGCAGGCTACTTTGGATGGAATAGCGGAAAGAAAAAAAGAGTGGAAATAAAAGCAGGCGCGGGAAAGCTTAAGAGAATAGCATACAACTGGTTCTCAGACCAAAGATCAAACTCAATAACAGGAAAAACATCAATAACCCTGATAAAACCCATTTATAGAAAATTCCTCAAAAAACTGAACCTTGACGGGATAAAAACAATATTCATAGACCACCATATGTGCCACAGCTCAGCCGCGTACTACACAAGCGGACTCAAAAGGGCTCTTGTTGTCACAATGGACGGGCACGGAGACGGCCTTTCAGGAACAATACGGACATACGACAACGGAAAACTCATAGAGACAATAGCAGTCACTCCAAGCAAGAACAGCATAGGCTGGTTCTACTCGCAAGTCACCCACGTTCTTGGCTTCAAAATGCACAGACACGAGGGCAAAATAACAGGCCTTGCAGCATACGGCAACCCTGACACGAACTACTCTGCATTTGAAAAGGCAGTGCAAGCGGACACTTCCAAACTTCAAACAATAAACAACCTGGGCCACAAATACGATGGCGTCATAAAACTCAGAAAAATAACCAAAGGAATGAGACGAGAGGATGTTGCAGCAGCTGCCCAGAGAAGATTTGAAGAAGTAATAACCCAAATCATAAGCGCAGCAGTTAAACGCACAGGAATCTCTGACGTTGCACTTGCAGGAGGCTGCTTTGCAAACGTTAAGCTAAATCAGCGAATAATAGAACTTCCAAATGTAAAAAGCATATTCATACACCCGCACATGGGAGACGGCGGACTTGCAGTCGGAGCAGCTCTTGCCTGCTATGGAAAAGAAGCATCAAAGCCAAAGACTTACAAACTCAATGATGTGTACTTTGGAACAAGCTTTACAAACGAGCAGATAGAAACTGAGCTCAAAAAAAGCAATAAAAAATACGAGTACATAAAAGACATAGAAAAAGTCATTGCAGAAAAACTCGCAGAAGGAAAAATAATCGGCAGGTTCAATGGAAGAGGAGAATACGGGCCGCGCGCTTTAGGAAACAGAAGCATACTGGCAGACCCCACAGACAGCACGATAAACGACTGGCTTAACAAAAGGTTGAACAGAACCGAATTCATGCCATTTGCGCCAAGCTGCCTTGACACGCACGCAAAAAAATACTTCATAAACTACAAGAGAGCAGAATACCCTGCGCGCTTTATGACAATAACATTCGACTGCACAAAAGAGGCGGAAACCTGCCCTGCAGTAGTGCACGTGGACAAGACCGCGCGACCACAAATAGTATCAGAGAAGCAGAACAAATCATACTACAAGACACTGAAGGCCTGGAAAAAAGAGAGCGGACTTGGAATGTTCATAAACACAAGCTTCAATATGCACGAAGAGCCAATACTGCAAACGCCACACGATGCTGTGCGCGCGTTCAACAAAGGAGCAGTCGACCTGCTCGCAATAGGAAACTACCTGGTTGAAAAGTGAAAAGCGAAAAAGAAGCCGTAAGAGAAACTGAAGAGTTCTACAACTCAAACTCATTTGATGTTCCAAAACAATTCAAGAACAAACAAGAAGAGAGATTCAAAAAGCTCAAGATAAACTTTCCAGAGACAGGAAAAGCAATAGATGTTGGAGCGGGCAGCGGTCGAAGCTCTCGCGCGCTTAGAAAAATGCGCCCAAACCTTGACATAACCTGCCTTGACATCGCAAAAAAAAGCATTGACAGACTAAAAGAATTCAAAAGAATTCACGCAAGCGCACTAAACATACCCTTTGAAGATGAAACATTCGATGTTGTAATAAGCGTGGGTTGTCTTCACCACACGCCAAATGCGAAAAAAGGATTTGAAGAGTGTTGCAGAATACTAAAGCCAGGCGGGATACTTGTCATCGCACTATACAACAAATGGACGATCTACCCAATACTATACAAAATAGGAAAAAGACTTCCCGGATTCATTAAAAGAAAAATAAAGATCCCGATAGTTCAAGACCAATTCTTCACACCCCACGCAAGCTTTCACTCTCCAAAAGAAGTTAAAGAGTGGTTTGAACAAAACGGAATAGAATTCAAAAAGCTTCTTGGAACAGGATACATAACCCCTTATTTCCCAAACAAACTCTGTCAATTCATCTATTACTATGGAATAAAAAAAGAGCACAAAGAAAAGCAAGAATTGCAACAATCAAAACACATTTAAAAAAAGAGCAATCTTTAAAGCATATGAGACG
>RFLK01000045.1 GCA_003694525.1 Candidatus Woesearchaeota archaeon | reverse complement strand
TGTCCAGAGTGCGGACACTCTCAGCCAATGATAATACCGACAACATCCTGTCAGGCATTCTACAAATGTGAAGGATGCGAGAAAATAATCTCGGCAAAAAAAAGCTGCTGCGTACTCTGCGATTATGGCGATAGAAAATGCCCTGTTGCAGAACAACACAAGAAATGAAAGACGAAAAGAAAGACAAAAAACCTCTGATTTTTGGGATCATTGCAGGAGGAATTGCAAGCCTTTGCTGCGTTGGCCCAGTAATACTCGTAGGACTTGGTCTTTCAAGCGTATCTTTTGCGCTAAGCATAGGGCAATACACCTGGCTGTTCACAACCATCGGCACACTGTTCCTGATAACAACCCTTCTAGCATACTACAAAAAAAAGAACTGCTGCACAACTTCGGGGCTTAGGAAGCAATGGAAACAAATACTTGCAACCTTCCTGATTATGGTAGGAATTCTGATACTCGTAAAATTCTGGCTGGCAACGCAAATAGCCCAAATAGTATACAGGTGATGGAATGAAAAAGAAGATCTTATTGGCAGCATTGATTACACTGCTTTTCGGAGCGCTCTCAGCCTGCACCGCACCCGTGCAAGATAAAACAGAGCTTCCTGCGAACATACAAACATACAATGAACAAATGAGTTCCAAAAAGATAAGCAAGGAAGCAATTCTGAGCGGAAAAGTCCGCAAAGCAACCTTTGATATTAAGGATATGAGTTGTCCGAGCTGCGCTCTGGGCGTAGAATACCAATGGAGAAAACTTGATGGCGTATACGATGCAAAAATAGACTACCCTCAAGGAACTGGATTTGCAATATACGACTCAACAAAACTCGATGCTGAAAAAATAGCACAAGCATCGCAAGTATACAAAGCCACAGTCAGAGAAGATGAGCAGTTGACAGAACATACATAAGAATTAAAAACATAATACTCCTTCAACAGCACGTGATAAAAATAGCAAAAAAGAGCGATGTAAAAGACAAGCTATGCGTTAAAGCCAAAGGAAAAGCTCTTGCACTGTTCAAAATAAAAGAGAAGTATTACTGCACAGACAACAAATGCACACACCTTGGAGGCCCCCTTTGCAAAGGAAACATTGAAGATCACACAATAGTATGCCCCTGGCACGGCGCAAAATTCGATGTTAAAACTGGAAAGGTAAAAGGTCTTCCTGCAAAGGCCGACATAAAAACATACAAAGTTGAAATTAAAGGAGACGATATTCTGGTGGACCTATGAGCGCAGAGACAGTGTTAAGAATAGGGCTTGGAATCGTGCTGACCGCATTTGGAGCAGACCAGCTAAGAGACTGGAAACCCTGGTCTGCATACGTGCCATTATGGCTTCGATGGGCGCTGATGCCTTCAGAGCCTTCATTCTGGAGAGCTCACGCAACACTTAACATACTATTAGGAGTTGCCCTTTTTGCAGGCGCTTATGAAAAATGGATTGCAACCCTCGTCTCGCTATGGCTTGCAACAATAACCACAGTCACCGCATTTACAGACTGGCACACAAGCATAAGAGACCTCGGACTTACAGCAGGAGCAATTGCCCTGCTATTACTCTCAATATAAAATGCTAAACGAATGGTTTAACTTATCGCTGGGACTTTTAGCAATCTGGGCCCTGCTCTACCATCTAAGACCAACGCTTAGAAAAGAAATGCTTCTAATGAGCCTGTTCACAATGCCTCTGGGGCTTACAGAACCAATATTTGTTCCAGAATACTGGCATCCTCCTTCCCTGTTCAATCTTGCAACAAGAACAGGATTCGACCTTGAAAGCCTAATATTCTCATTCGCAATAGGGGGCATAGCCTCTGTACTGTACGAGGCTCTTGTTGGCGCAAAGCACAGGAGAATAAAGGAGACTCGCGAAAATTATTTACACTATCTCTCAATTGCCGTTCCCTTCATAACATTCACTGCGCTATACTTGAAATCAGAATCAAACCCGATATATCTTGTAATTATCTCTGCGCTAATAGGAACCCTCGCAACTCTTCTATGCAGGCCGGACCTTTCAAAAAACATAATTGCAGGAGGATTAGCATTCTTAACTCTCTATTTTGTAACATTCCTTATAGCAACCCTCATATATCCAACATTCATAAGCCAAGCCTGGAACCTAAAAGCAATCTCCGGAACACTGATACTTGGAATCCCCTTAGAAGAGCTGCTATTCGCACTATCAATAGGAATGCTGTGGTCTGGAATCTACGAACAAGCAACACAATACCGCACCGAATGAGGACTTGAGTCCACTAAATGAGCAAAACCAAAACAGACCCTGCAATGCTGAGCACTATAACAAACCACTCAGAACCCTTAATAGGAAAGGAAATTATCTTCTCAAAGGGCCACAGCAAGGGAACAGGCTCATCAACGAATAAGTCAAGGAACAAATGAGAAAAATACGCGCCCAAAACATAAACGCTTAATTGCCTGCTGAAAACCAAAGACAATAGCCAAACAAAAACCATTGCAAGAAAAGTGTGCAAAGGCTCAAAGCCAATCAGCCGCTTGAAAACAAAATCCAGAACAAGACCTATCTGAAATGTCAAAAATATCAAAGCAACATACCCGTTTGTTGTAAGCTTCCAGGCAAGGAGCAAGGTGAAAAACCCCGAACGACAAGTGAGAGCTAAACCTCATAATTTCAATGGTGGAGAGGAAATATTAAACTCTTATCATTAAATTGACAACGAATTCACAAAGCTTAAATAATGAAAATTTACAATAAAAGTAAAACAAGAGAGGAAATCAAATGATAAAACAAACAATCTTTCTGATCATTGCCGCAATTTTATCAGCAACGGCACTTGCGCACGGAGCAGGTCACGAGCAAAGCCTTCTTTCAACAGCAGAAGATATCATCAAATCAGGAAAAGCCTGCAGCGAATTGACAGATGATGAACTTGAACTTATAGGAGACTACTATATGGAACAGATGCACCCAGGAGAGATGCATGAAAGAATGGATGCCATGATGGGCGGGGAAGGATCTTTGCAACTTAGAGAAGCCCACATAAATATGGCAAGAAAATTATACTGCAATGAATACCCAAGTTATGGAATGATGACCATGATGGGCGGAGGAATGAGAATGATGCAAAACTACGGTTATGGAATGATGGGCGGTTATGGAATGTGGCTTGGCGGACTTTTATGGATCGCTCTTGCAGCATTCGTGTTCGGAGTAGTGTTCTGGCTAACCTACAAACTAATAATAGGAGTTGACAAGCACAAAAAATAAAACCTCAATGAAAAGGCGCAAGAGACAAGACATAAAAGAAACAAACAAGAAATTCTTTGACTCGTGGTCTAAAACTTACGATAAGTTTCTTTTCAGAAAACTTATGTGGAAATGGCAAGAAGAAGCAATAAAAGAGATTCCAAAAAACTGCTCAAGAATTCTTGAAATCGCGCCAGGAACTGGCAGAGCGCTTGAAATCCTCTCAAAACAAAGACCAAATGCAAAACTCTGCGGAACAGACATCTCCCAAGGCATGATAAAAATAGCAAAAGAGAGGCTTCAAGGAAAAGCAAAACTCTACTGCGAAGATGCAGAAAACATGCATTATGAAAATGAAAGCTTTGATGCAATATTCTGCACAGAAGCGTTCCACCACTTTCCAAACCAGAGAAAAGCAATAAGAGAAATGTCGCGGGTCCTGAAAAAAGAAGGCGCGCTGGTAATAGTGGACATAAACATACCTCCCTTAACAATAAGCAATTTCCTGTTTAAACTTGAGCCAGGGTTTGTCAAAATGCTATCAGCAAAAGAGATGAGAGACCTTCTGAAAAAAGAAGGATTACAC
>RFLK01000044.1 GCA_003694525.1 Candidatus Woesearchaeota archaeon | reverse complement strand
TTATTGATCCTTTTGTCTGTCCCAGGGTTCTTATATAGTTTGAATAGGATGTTGACTTACTGGCTATATCGTACTCATCGCGTATTTTTTTCCAATCTGATGGTTTTGGCGCAATTAAGGATTCAAGCGTTGCACCCCTCTTCAGAGCGCTAAGAAGGCTTCCTGCAATTTCTTTTTCTCTCTTTTTTGTTGCTCTGATTACTTTTTCAAGGGCTTCTTGTGCAAGATGTTCATCAAAATGTTCTACGTGCAATATTATGTCGAGTCCGTGAGGGTCTTGAAAATGATTTCGCATTCTGTTGTATACAAGCCCGCTATATATGTCTCGCTCTGTTCTTCTTTGAAGGTATGTCCTTGCTCTTCGCGCCTGTTCTGTTTTGTATGCTGGGGAGGTTACAGTATTTGTTGTTTCAAGCACGAGACAGCAATCTGCTGCCTTCACATCTGATATGAGTTCAGGCAACACGTTTTATCCTCCCTGAGATTTTCCTGACATCTTTGCTTTGGGTTATGTTCTTGAAGTATGCGGGATTGTTTATTGCTCCGAGAACTTGTTCTGCAGGGCCCGTGACTATTATGTCGATGTCGCATCTGCCGCTTGGAAGAGAATACTCGTAGTTTGTGAATATTTTTCCTGAAGGAACCTGTGATTTGAGCGCGTACAACACGTAAGACTCTATCAGTTTTCCTCTCGTGTTGCTTGTGTGGGTTAAGTATTCTTTCCTATCCTTTGCCTCTGGGACTATTTCGGGATGCTTTTCTCTGAACTTTTTCCAGGAGTTCTGAGGTATGTATAAAAGCTCGTCGAGCGGGAATCCTTCTCTGATATGTTCGCTGAACTCTTTTGCAATTTGCGCATCTGCCTCTCGTCGCGCATCTCGCATGGCTTGTTCTAATGCTGCAAGGGCGATGTCTTGATTAAAAGAGTCTATTTTTGCAATGACGTCTAATGATTTGACGCCATATGCGCGATTTGACGGGTTGCAGTATACAAGGCCAGAATAGGGGGTTCTGTTTGTTATGCTTTTTATGTGTTTTTTTGCGTTCCTTGCAGAATGTATTTTTGAGCGCAACGCTCTGTTTATCGAGTTGGTAGTCTCAAGAACAAGACAGCAAGACGTGCTTTTGATCGCATCTATTAGTTCTTGGCGTTTTGCCTTGCTCACGTTAAATTTAGTAAGTAAGGGTCATATAAAATAATTTATAGTCAGGGGTCAGTAGCGACGATATGGTGCTCAAAAAGAATATATTTTATTTAGTCGCATAACTCGCACACGCGACCGCCTGAAAAGTATGGTTTTGCTGATACGTATGAGTCAGGATGCGCTCCGCGCGTTAGGACCTGGTTTTTCTTGCTTCCGTAGCGGTATATTGTTATTCCTTTGCATTTGAGCTTGTGTGCCAGAAGGTATGCTCTTTTAACTTCCGATACGCTTGCGTTTTCGTGAAGGTTTATTGTTTTGCTTACCGCATTTTCAGTGTGTTTTTGAAACGCTGCTTGCATTTTTATGTGCCACTCCGGCTTTATTTCAAGCGCGTTTCTAAATAGTCTTTGCATTCTTTTGGGCACTTCTTTGAGCCCTTGCACGCTTCCGGTTTTGGCAATCTCCATCATAAGTCTTTTTGAATAGAATTTCTTATCGCGTGCTATCTCTTCAAATGCGGAGTTGACTTCCAGAAGATGCGCTCCTCCGAGTATGTTTCGAACATAGCTTAGCGCAAATATTGGTTCTATTCCTGAAGTCACTCCTGCAATTATGCTCAATGTTCCGGTCGGAGCTATCGTTGTGACTGTTGCATTGCGGGTTGCTTTCAATTTTCTGCTCCAGGTGCTTTTCTCAAAGTTTGGGAACGAGCCTCGTTCTTTTGCGAGAGCGTTGCTTGCAGCTCTTGCTTGCGTGTTTATGAATTTCATTAGCTTTTCTGCAAAATCTATTGCCTTTTGGGAGTCGTAGGGGATTCCAAGTTTGATCAGCATCTCTGCAAAGCCCATAACTCCAAGACCGACCCTTCTGTTTGATTTTGTCATCTCTTCTATCTGTTTTAGAGGGTAGTGGTTGACGTCTATTACGTTGTCGAGAAAGTGTATTGCGCTATTGACTGTGCTCTTTAGCTTTTTCCAATCCACTGTCTTGCCTTTGAGCATTTTTACAAGGTTTATCGATCCGAGGTTGCAGCTCTCATAATTATGCAATGGTTGTTCTCCGCAAGGGTTTGTGCTCTCTATCAATCCAAGTGATGCTGTAGGATTCTTGCGGTTTATCTCGTCTATGAATATTAGGCCTGGATCTCCATTGCGCCAGGCATTCTCACATATCATGTCGAATACGTCTTGCGCATTAACTTCTCTGACTTTTTTTCCTGTTCTTGGGTTTATTAGTGCGTACTTCTTTTTTTCTCTGACTGCTCGCATAAAATTATCTGTTGCCGATACTGATATGTTGAAGTTTTCAAGCCATTCTGTTTTGCTTTTGACTTGAATGAATTCTTGTATTTCTGGGTGGTTGTGTGCAAGAATTCCCATATTTGCGCCTCTTCTCTTGCCTCCTTGTTTCATAACTTCGGTTGTTGTATCATAAACTCGCATAAAGCTGACTGGTCCTGATGCGACTCCCTTGGTGCTCTTGACGATATCTCCGCGCGGTCTGATTTTTGAGAAGCTAAAGCCGGTGCCTCCGCCTCCTTGGTGTATTAGCGCCATATGCTTTAGCGTTTCGAATATGCTCACTAGGTTGTCCTCGATTGGAAGGACAAAACAGGCGCTCAGCTGGCCAAGCGGAGTTCCTGCATTCATCAACGTGGGAGTGTTTGGAAGGAATTCAAGGTTTGACATCATTGAGTAGAATTTCTCTTCGCTTTGCTTGGCTTTTCCTCTAGAGTATGTGCTGTCTGCTTGTGCTACTGCGTGTGCCACTCTTCTAAATAGCCTTGCAGGAGTTTCTATTATGTTGCCTTTGTTGTCTTTTAGAAGATAGCGGGCTGCAAGTACGCGTATCGCGTTCGGTTTTAGCTTTAGGTCGTCTCGTATTCCGAGGAAGGTTTTGAATTCCCTTAGCTCTTGCTTTTTCTTCCTGTATAGGATGTATGCTTTTGCAACGGACGGGTATTTGTTTTTTATAAGAGTCTCTTCAACTATGTCCTGCACATCTTCAACAGAGGGTAGCACTTCTCCTTTGAATGATCTCTCAAGTGATTTAACAACCTCCTTCGATAGCCTTTTTGCAGGCCTCGGAGATTTCTTGCAGGCTGCAAACGCTTTTTCTATGGCTTTTTCTATTTTGACAGGGTTGAATTCTTCAAGCGTCCCGTCGCGTTTTCTTATCTTTTCAATCATCTCTTTTTGCCGTGTTTTATCTGGGTGTTTTTCAGATATTTAATTGTTGGCGTCCGCTCTGGCCATTTTTAATACATTACTTTTATATAATCCTTGTAGGCTGTTTGTTCTATGACAAAGATACTCACAGGGGTTGTTACAAACGGCAAGTTAAGGTATGCTCTTGATCATATGATAACGTGCATATCAAAGCAGAGTGTTCCATCGGATAAGCTGTTTGTGGTGAATAATGGAGAAGATGCTTATGCAACGCTCATAAGATCTAAGAATTTGCCTGATTCAAAGGTTGTTGAGAGCTCTTGTTCGGCCCCATCTCGCACTCAAAGGTTTGCAGAAGCTTGCAATCTTATAAGAGAGCACGCTCTTGAGAGAGACTACGATTATGTTTTGCTTGTTGACGGTTCGGTTATGATCCCGGCTCTTGCAACTCAGCTTTTGTTGCTTGCCAACGCTGATGTTGCTGCAGGGGCTTATTTGAAGGATTTTGATGTTGGAGGGGAGAGAGTCATAGCGCCTGCTCTGTTCAAGGATGAGGGGGACGGCAATTGCAGGCTTTATACTTATGAGGGCGCGGCAATTCCTCGAGTGTTTGAAGTGGGGGCTGCAGGTCTTGGTTGTGTTCTTGTCAGGAGGAGAGTTCTTGAAAAGGTCAAGTTCAGGAGTTTTTCTGAGTCGGGTGTTGATTCTGCTTTTTTTGTTGATGCAAGGTCGAGCGGTTTTAAGTGCGTTGCAAACACGGCTGTAAAATGTTTGAATATGCCGTACCCGATATCAGATCCTCGTGCAAAGTTGTATGAGTGGAAGAAATCGGTCCGCTCTATGACTGTTGATTTCAAGTATGGATGATAAGCGGGTAGGCTGTGAGTGATTCAGTTTGTCATTGTTATTTGACTTTTGTGCTCCTCTTTTCTGATTCTTATTATGTGGTCTGCAAACCCTTCTATTTTTTGTTCGTGGCTTACGATTATTATTTGCGACAGTTTCAATTGTGATAGGACTTCTCTTAGGTGATCGAGCTGTTCTGAGGAGAATCCGTCTGTGGGCTCATCGAGAATTAGAAGGTCTTTTGTTGTTATTGCTGATATGAGTGAGTTTATTGTAGCGTTGAGTGCAAGCCTGTATGCAAGGGCGCAGGCGGTTCTCTCGCCTCCTGAAAGGTATTCTATGTTTGTATCGTGCCCGTTCTGTTCTATTATTGGGGTGAAGCTATCGTCCACTCTTGCTCTCATGGTGTTCTCGACTAGTGCGCAGAACCAGTCTGAGAACAGCGCGTTGAATTCGTGGTGTATTCTTGCCATAACGTGTTTTTCTATTGTGGTTATCATCGGGTTGAACATATCAGTTAGGAACTGGTGAGTGTGTTCTGTTTTCTCTAACTGTTTGCGTGCCCTGTTTTTTCTTTCAATCTCTTCTGAGAGTTGAGATATTCTTTTCTCGTGGCTTTTGCATATTTCTATAATGCGGGTGTGTTCTATGGATAGTGCTCTCTCTTTTGCTGCAAGATCTTCGAGCTCTTTTCTTGCCTGCGCGTATTGCAGGCCTATTTGTGCCAGGCTCTCTTTTTGTGCGCTTAGTTCTGTGATTCTTCTCTTGCTATCTGCTATTTGTTTTTCAATGAGTAATTTTTCTCTCTCAAGTCTTGCTTTTCTCTCTTCGAAATCTTTTGCGTGCTGGGCTTTTATTTTGAGTACTTTTACTTTCTGTATTTCTTCTCTCAGGCGCTCCAACTCGCGGTTTATTTGTTCAAGCTCTCTTTTTGAATCAAGTGCGTTTTTGTTGTATTCTTCTATTTTTAGGTTTAGCTCTTCTTCTTTTTTCCGGTGGCGCCCCATTATGTCTTGCTTGTGCTCTTGTGTGACTTTTTGCTGGCACGTTGGGCATTGGTCAAGCGTGAGTATTTTGTCTGTTATTCTCTTTGAATGAGCTTCTTCTGCGCGAAGGGTTGCGATTTTCTGTTGTATTTCTTTTGAGTTTTTCTCGTGCTCGCGGTGTTTTTGCGCCAGTTCCTTTTCTCTTACTTCGAGTTTCTGTGAATCTGGTACGATTATCTGAGTGTTTGCAAGCTTAAGCCCTATGGCTTTTATCTCATTTTCAGCCCTCTCTTGCTGTTGCATTTTTATCTCTGCTTCTGTTTGTGCTTTTGTGTATTCCTGAGATATTTTCTCTGCTCTCTCGCGCTCTTTTTCAAGGGATTGGATTAGGTTTTTTGCAGATGCAATTTTTTCCTGCAGGCTTTTAATTTCGGGTGCCAGCTTTGATGCGCTCTCTTTTGACTCTTTCAGTTTTTTCTGGTTGTCTTCGAGCTCTTGCTTTAGTTTAGAGAGATCTGAGCTCACAAGCGCAAGCGCTCTTTTTCTTTCTCGAAGAGCTTTTGCATAGCTGTTTGCATTCTCTGCAATTCTTGCATATTTGTCAACTCCAAATACTTTGCGCAGTATGGCAAGCCTTACATCCGGCGGGTCGAGAAGTATTCTTTTCATATCTTCTTGTGGCGTGTAGACTGTATATCTGTACAGGAAATTTTTTGCTTTGTTGAGAAGGTCGGAAGGATAGCCGAGTATTTGGAGTATGAGGCTTTTGAGCTCTGTCGGTGTTGCTTCTTGTTTTACATCGTCTATTATCAAGTGGCCCGAGCTTTGCTCAACTCTCTTCTGGGTTCTTTTTAGTGTGCGTTTTATGATATATTTTCTGCCTTTCACTTTGAATGTGAGTTCAACCTCTCCAGCAATCTCTCCGTTTCTTAAAAGGGCGGATCCGCTTATCTCTGAGCGAAGGAGTCCGAACAGGGCAAATTCTATTGCAAGAAGTATTGTGCTTTTTCCAGCGCCTATGTCTCCTGACAACAACACTATGCCGTCTGGAAAATCGATGTTTGCGCTGGTATAGGATCTTATGTTTCTCAGTTTCAGTTTTTCGATTCTCATTTCAAGTATAGCTTGTTTTTTGCGTGCCTGTTTTGTATTAAATGTTTATGCGATTCATTGCTTGTTTGCCAAAAGCCTTTTAAACCGGCGCTTTTATTTTCTGATTGGAATGGAGGATACTCTTGAAGGTCAGGTCTGCCCTATGTGCAGAAAGAAGTCGGCAACGCTTATGGAGCGTGCTATTGAGATTCCTTACTTTGGAAAGGTTTTCATATTTGGTATTATGTGCAGTAGTTGCGGCTATAGGGCCTCTGATGTTGAGTGCGAGTCTAGCAAGGGCCCTGTGAAGTTCACATTCGAGGTTGAAGGAAAGGATGACCTTAATGTGCGTGTAGTTCGCTCGAGCTCAGGCATAATAAAGATTCCTCGCGTGGGCTCTCTTGAGCCGGGGGTTAATGCTGAGGGTTTTGTCTCTAACATTGAGGGGGTTATTTTGCGTTTCAAGAAACAGATTGAGCATTTGCGCGATCAGGCTGAGGATAAGTCTGAGAGGAAGAAGGCAAAGAACCTTTTGAAAAAGTTGGATGCTGTTTTGAGGGGGGAGGAGAAGTTGAAGATAGTGGTTGAGGATCCTTCCGGCAACTCTGCTATAATTTCTGAGAAGGCGAAAAGGGGCAAGTAGTTTTTTGCTATTCTATCTTTGAGTTTTGCATTTCTTTTTTCTTTGAAGTTCTGCCATTTTTCCTATTGCCCAGTCTTTCAGGTTCTGGTATGGCAGGGCGTATATTTCTTTGAATTTCTTGCGCGCTTGTGCAACTCGTCTTTTTTTGACTGCAGTGCTCAATGATTGCGCGTGTCTTTCTATTCGCGCTCGCCTCAGCGCTTCAATGTAATCTCCTACGAGTTCTATTCTCTCGTGCTCATTGCCCATGCTGTAGTAGTTGGCAAGCTCGTGCAAAAGTGTTGCCCTGTCATAGTTTTGAGGGGCTTTGTAATAGTCTTTTAACAGGTATTCTGCATTGTTTATTGCAAAAAATTCCATATCCTCGTCACTGCAAAGGTAATCTATGGTCTCCAGTTCTATGTCTTCGCTTATTGTGTCTGCAAGATATTCAATGTCGCATTTTTTCATCTGCAGAGGTTCTTCTTTGAATCTTTGAGAATAGCCATTCAGCAGTTTTTCCAGCTTTTTTCTGTTCACGGTTTCTGGTAAGATGTCTTTATTTTTGTATTTTTGTCTATGCTTTCAGGTAGTTAAAATCGCTCTTTAAAAAGAGCCATTAAAAAGTTATCACTTGAAGATAGCAAAAAACGAAATATTTAAATACTGGCAGACATCACGGAACAGTGAAAACAGGTGCTTCATGAGATTCGATTATGGCAAATTAAAGGAGATGCAATCGCAGATAGCCAGATCTATAAGAGAGGAGGGCATAAAGCCTGAAGAAATTCGTTATGTTGCGGGCTTTGAAGCAGTCTTTTACGGCTCTGTTGCGATTATTGGTGCGGCAGTGTTCAATTTTAAGACTGGCGAGCTTGTAGAGAAAAAAACTCTCTCAACCAAGGCTCCTATGAATTATGTTCCTGGCTTTGAGGCGTTCCGAGAGGGACCGCTTATCTGCCAGTTGTATTATGATTTGGAATACGAGCCGGATGTTCTGATAGTTTCTGGTGCTGGAAAGTCTCACGCAAGGGAGTGCGGAACTGCCGCATTCGTCGGTGTTGAGCTTTCAAAGCCAGTTATAGGAGTTGCAAAAGGCGCTCAGGGAGAGATAACAGAGAGTGGAAAGGTTCTTGTTGAAGGAGAAGTTAGAGCAGCACGCCTTCAAACAAAAGAGCACGCAAAGCCGGTATTTGTATCAGTCGGGAACAACATAGCATTAAAGGATGCTGTTTTTGTTGTTGGAAAGCTTATAGTGCCTCCGCACAAGATGCCCGAGCCTCTGCACGTTGCGCGCCGTCTTGCCAAGACTGTTGCAAAAGAGAGAACTGTGCCTGCCCGAAGAGAAAGAGCACTCTGCAAAGCATAAGCTTTGATTTTGGCTTGTTTGCCTATTCTTCAACTTTTTTTAGTTGATTGTTCCTGTATATTGATGCAAAGCTTGGGCACACGACAAGAAAGTCTTCCCCAAATCCTGCAATCTCGCCATCAATTGCGTCTGCAGTTTTCTTAAGCTTGTTTATTGCTCTTTTAAGCTCGATTAGATCCCGGTCTTTGAGAGGTCTTATGTTGACCAGGGCTATCGTGTACCCTTCTCTCAGAGAAGTGAGTATGGGTTTCACATCTTCAAAGTCGTCAAGCACAAAAGGCCTTACTAGAACGCGTGAGCGTGACAGTTCAGGGTCGTGCTCCAGTTCAACGTACTCTGGTTGATCTTCAAGCTCTTTGTATTTTGGGCCTGAGATTTTTTCTCTAAGTCTTGAAAAAAATGCCATGCGAACACCTCGTGTTTTCTTTGCTACTTTGCAATGGGGTGTAGTGATATTTAAGGATATCGCCACGCCAGAAGTTGAAATTTAAGCTTGGATGTTTTTCAGATGAGCGCTATGTTGCTGAGAAATTTGCTTTGAGGTGTTAATTCTGCTCGCGCTTGCGCTTTTCAATGTCATCTGATAGCGTAATCTTTATAAACTACCGAGCTCGCTCGACCTTTTATGGCGAGGAGAAAGGGCGGTGCTCGATCAAGGACGCGAAGAGTGTTCCGCAAGCACCCGCGAACAAAAGGGAAGGTTTCTATGACCAGGTACTTTATGCCTTTCAAGGAAGGAGATAAGGTTCTCTTGAAGGCAGAGCCTGCAATTCAGGCTTCGCTTTATCACCAGAGGTTCCACTCAAAGATGGGAATAGTTGCCGGGCAGAGGGGTAAGTGTTATGAGGTCAAGATTGCAGATGGCAGAAAGCCAAAGCTTCTCATAGTTCACCCGGTCCATTTGAAGAAGGTTTGAGGAATAAGCAATGTCAAAGGAAATATTGAGTCAGACTCCGATTAATTCGGCAATACTTTTTGATGAGCTGAAGAAGATTAAGAAGAGAGATGGAGAGCTTGGCTTTCGCGCCCAAAAGGCTCTTGATTTTTGCGAGAGCATGCATATTATGGAGGTCGGCAAAGCTCAGGAGTTGTATGAAAAGCTGAGCGCTCTTGGAATTCCGCGCCTGCGCGATGTTCATTTTAACAAGCTGATTGATGTTTTACCAACTTCTGCGGGCGAGGTTAAAGTTGCTTTGCAGGGTTACAATGTCACAGTAAGCCAGGATAATTGCAAGAAAATAGCGGATCTTATCGCGCAATACGCTCAGTGATTATGGGCTCTACGAGCCTATTGGGTGCCTTGCAATCCGTATTGATTTTCTTCCAAAACCTATTTATACATCCTTTCATTACGTTTTCTAACTGACAAATGTTCGAGAAAATATCAACGGGTAGAAATGGAATCAAGACAAGAACAGCGCGTAAGAGAAGAGAAAGCCATAGTTCTAGACTTCTTGCCGCACGGCTACCCGTTCGATACAAGGCCTTCTCATAAGAAGACTCCGATAGTTCACGCTCTTGGCTTGAAGCATTTTGTTCTGCTCGAGCTTGTTCCTAAAAAAGATGTTTTCTTGCAGCCCTTGGAAGAGGTTTACATAGGCGAGGATAAAAGGGATAAGATACATCACATAGTGGGCCGCCTGCCTTATGAGAAGCTTACTGCGACAGGCAAGAACACATTGGAGCTTGTGGTCCAGAATGCTGTTGAGAAGGACGAGCAGAGGTTTGTCAAGTTCTTCAATGAGGCAAAGCCTCTCACTATGAGAATGCACCAGCTTGAGCTTTTGCCAGGGCTTGGAAAAAAGCATATGTGGGAGATAATAGAGCGTCGTGAGGAGAAGCCTTTTGAGAGTTTTAAGGATATCCGAGAGCGTGTAAAGCTGATGCCCGATCCCAAGAAGATAATAGTCAAGAGGATTATGAATGAGCTTCAAGGAAAGGAGAAGCATAGGATCTTTGTTGACTGTTACAGGCCCGAGTGAGCTGTTTGTTTTGTCTTTTTGTGAGTGAAACGCCCAAAGCTTTATAAATCAAAGTCTTTTTTGTTATGTATAAATTTGTGGAGGTACTTTATGGCACAAGCACGTTGCATGAAATGTAAGGAACAAAGAGATGTCAAGAACGCAGAAGAGACGCGTATGAAGAATGGTATGCGCGCTCTCAAGGGCGAGTGCGCTGTGTGCGGCACTAAGGTTTACAAGATTCTCGGAAAGTAATTTTTTTTGCCCTTTGGGCAGTGATGAGTTGGCAGTTAGACTATCTTCTCAAACGCCTCGTTTTGTGTGCAAATCTGGCGAGCCTTGCAACAGGTGCGGTGAGTGTTGCAAGATACGCGATTGTTTTCGTATGGACGTCTCTGATGAGCTTTTCATAAAGCAGAGAGTTTATGAGAAGACAAAGGTTGTATACTTGTATCCTATGTCTCGTTATACGATTTCCTTGACTGGAAAAGAAGCGGAGAGGTTGAAGTCTCTTGCAATGGAAAAGGGAATTCCCATAAGGGTGTTGCCCAAAAAGGTCATTTACAACGCAAAGGAAGATTCTGCCTTTGTTTGGGACTGGTTCTTGGATCACGATGTATGTCCTTTTCTTGAAGGCGGGAACAGGTGCAGAATATATGATTCAAGGCCTCTTGTTTGCAGGATGTTTCCTGATATTAGGAACGAGCAATTTTTTGAGATACAGAAGAGGACAAGAAGCATTGCAGTATCGCCCTTGCCTTACTCTGAGCTTGTATCTCGTGCAAGACTCGCGCTTGAAAAATCAGGAATTGAAGTTTGATTCAAAGCCAATTCAATCAATAAGTTTAAGTATTCAGGCCGTATGATTATTCCAAAAGAGGTTCAGTATGAGGCACGAGGTAAGTATTCTTGCAATCATTGCGATCTTGGGTGTTGCAACTCTGCTATTATCTGTTAATCTGCTCTCAGGCCCGCACCCTGCGGCAGTTTCGCTCTATGGGGTTGCTGTTGAGGCGCCGAGTGTTGAGGATACTGTTGTTGCGCGTCTTGAGCTTGGAGAGTTCATAGCCGATGAGGTTGAAGCGCTTGGAGAGCATAACCTTCAAGGGCTCAGGCAGGGTTCGATTCATGCAAGAGGGTCTTCCACTGATTACATACAATCCTTGAGGTTCTCAGAGCCTGGCGTATTCAAGGGAGGCCAGCTTCTCTTTGAGCGCACAGATCGAGGAGAAGTGACAGATTTCTTGCAGTTTGAGGATGCCATTTTCAAGTATACTCTCCAGTTCTCTCCCGGTTTTACAAGCAGGGTTGAGAGCGGTCAGTTGAGGGATGTTGAGGGTGAGAATATAGTGATTCTCGGCCAGACAATGTCTTTTGTTGACACTTCTGTGGATCCTGCATCTGGCAGGATTTCGTTGAAATTGTTCGGAGGGTTTGGCAGTATAGAGTTTGAGGATTCTAATTTCAGGGATGATGTTTATGTTCGCGGAGTCAAGGTTAACGGAAAGAACATAGATGCTCTTGTGCGCATTCGAGCAAATGGAAACGATAACAGTGTAACTATAGCATCCATAGAGTACATTTTAAACGCAAATGCTGCAAGGGGGGGCGAGGTCCAAGTAACTCCCTTGCATTGCACGAGAAGCTTTTTGAGGGACCCTGAGGGCATGCTCGTCCCTAATTTTGACATATGCTATAAGGGCTTGCAGGGCGGTGCTGTTGCCACTTCTTCAAGAGGGGTTTCTTCAAACAAGATTTATGTAAGGGCTTCAGGGGATGATGAGTATTTTCTTACTGCAACGAACGTTCAGGGAAGAGTGTACAAGATTCCTCTTGCAGCGCTTCCTGGAAAATACGGTGATGAGGACAATGATCTGGTCTTTGTTGAAGCCCCTGCCCCGGGAGCGCCCAATATAGAGCCCGGTGATTTTGTTGTTTTGATGAGTCGCGATCACATAAGCGGCATCTCTAACGTTCTGCGTTATGATCGTGTTGCAGGTGATGTGGCTTACTTTGTTGATCTTGCAGGAGGTACAAAGTCTGCTCCTATAAATCCTGCAACAGGAGAGGGCCAGCTTCTTGTGGGTGAGGGAACTTACAAGTTTGTTGTAGCCCCAGATGGCAAGCTGGCAATGGATCAGAATAATGATGGGGATATTGCGGGCGATGAGGCTTTCTTCATAGCTCTGGGAGGCATAAAGCTTGATCTTGGTCCTGGATTCACTGTGAGAGTAATAGTTCCTGAAAGGCTTTTTGATGAGCCCGCAGGGGATGAAGTGACAAAGTTTGATTTGACTTTTGGAGATCAGGTTGATCTTGTTGTTCCATCGCCTCAAGGGGAGTGCAAGTTGCAGAGCGATGGAGGACATAAAAAGTGTTTGACGCGTTATGGTTTGTTGATTGATTGGGATAAGAAGAGTGGTAGTGATGATTTGACAATATCGGTTCCAAGCGCGCAAGTCTTCCCGACAAGAGGAGGAGGTCAAGGAGAGGTGTTTATCTCGCTTGAGAGGGAGCGCCTTATCAAGCCTGTTCAACGTCCGGCGCCTGTTCCAAAGTGCGGGGACGGGATTATAACAAAGCCGGAGTACTGCGATCCTCCTGGCAGTGCCTGTTCTCGCCCAGGAGTTAAGTTTGGGGCTTGTTCTTCTGATTGTATGTCTTGCGAGCAGATAAAGCCTGTCTGTGGTAACGGTCTTTTAGAGCCCGGTGAGGCTTGCGAGGCCAATGCTGACTGCGCAGCGGATGAGGTTTGCAGCAGTTGCGCTTGCAAAAAGCAAATGCCTGTTTGCGGTAATGGTGTAATAGAGCCTGGTGAGGCTTGCGAGGTTGATGCTGATTGCGCAGCGGGCGAGGTTTGCAGTAATTGCGCTTGCAATAAGCCTGTTGTTAAGAAAACTAATTGTGCGTTTGAGGGAGAGTGCAGGGTTTGGGATGAGTCTTGCGGCAAAAGGATGGAGCGTTTGCTTGAGGATGGTGTTGACAAGGGTTGTGTTGATCCTATCGTTGCTGCAAGCAGAGGAGTAGACTATTGCGGAAGATACACTCTTGATAGGGGAAATATTGCGTGCAATTACCAGAAGGATAGCACCAGGCAGTTTTGTGTTTGTCCTTCAGGCCCTCAATTGCAGGCTCCAAGTTATGTTGTAAAGCCGAGTCTTTTGACGCGTTTTTGGTGGTGGCTTAAGGATTTGTTCGCACCCCCTCCAAAAATGTCTTTTGCAGAGCCCTTAAAGTGATATTTTTAGAATTCGACTATTCTATTATTCCATAGCCTATGAGTCTCCACCTCTGTCCGAGGCGTCGACTCATAGCAACTCTGCTTCCTATCTCTGCGCACACTGGTTTTTTGAGCGAGAATGTTATTGTTTTTCCAAGTTCTTTTACAACGCCCACGGTTGCCGCCGTATTTACATTTAGCATAAGTATTTCTCCTTGTTTCAATGGTTCTACTACGAGTTTGTCTTTTGCTCCCACAACTCTTTCCATAAGGTGGGGTTGTATCTTGATTTCGCTCCAGCAAGGAGGCGATTCTCCCGGGCGTGTTACAACGTTTCCGACGAGCGAGTCGCTTTTTACAACGCTTGGGTCGAGTGTTGTCATTATTGCAATGGTTCCTCCGGGTTTGACTTCCAAAACCCGCTCTCCTCCCGCCATAAGAGAAGTTATTTTTGCTCGAAGGGGTTTCCACACTTGTTGGTTCTTTTCAACTACAAGGTATCCTGGCACTATTTCTATCTCGTCATCTTCGGTTAGAACGCCTTGTTTTAGCGCTCCTCCAATGACCCCGCCCACTAGCTTTTCAGGTTTGGTCCCTGGCTTGTTTATATCAAAGCTTCTTGCTATGAACATCATCGGCTTTGCGGAGAGGTCTCTTTCAGGAGTTTTGATGACTTCTTCTATAGTTTTTATCAGGTAGTCGAGGTTTATGCTGTGAAGCGCAGACATTGGTATTATAGGTGCTTTAGAATAAGGCGTGCTTGCGAGAAATTCCTTAATTTCTTCATAATTCCTTCTTGCTTCTTCCTCGCTCACAAGGTCTATCTTGTTTTGTATTACTATCACGTTCTTCAGGCCAACTATTTCAAGCGCTTGTAGGTGTTCTCTTGTTTGAGGCTGCGGACAGCTCTCTGTTGCAGAAACTAATAATATGGCTCCATCCATTATGTTCGCTCCGCACAGCATTGTGGCCATAAGGCTCTCGTGTCCTGGCGCGTCTACAAGGGATAATTTTCTGAGAAGCTTTGTTTTGCTTTTGCAGTGCGGGCACTCTGGCAGGGGAACGTAAGCCTCAACGCCTTTGCATTTTGGACATTTATAGAATGCAACATCTGCATAGCCAAGGCGGATTGTTATCCCACGTTTCATCTCTTCGCTGTGAGTGTCGGCCCATTTTCCCGAGAGTGCTTGAACGAGTGTAGTCTTTCCATGGTCAACGTGGCCTATTATGCCTATGTTAACTTCTGGTTGCGCGCTTTTGGCGTCTTTTTTTACTGCAGCAGCTTTTTTGTCTGTCTCTTTGCTGGCTGCCTTTTTCTTTGCCATTGGAGAGCAGGAAAATCGGAGATTTATAAATGTTTATAGCTCGTTCTGCTCATTTAAAAGCGGAATTGTCTTTTTTCAAGTAGTGATTTTCAATGGTGTTATAATTCAACTTTTTTGGAAATTCCTTTCCTAATAGCGCATAAGAGACTCTGAGCTTGCCTAGCAAATCATATGCTGCGCCTTCGTTGAAGGAGTTCTCGAGCCTCGTGTTGATTATTTTTATCTCGTGTGCGATGGCGCTCTCAAGCTCCACGATTATGTCTTCAAAGGACAGGGTTTCGAAATTGGCCTTTTTGCATTGATTATCCTGATTGTCGTTCATTTCAATGTATTAGTGCTTCCACTTCCTTTATTGCTCTCTCAAGTCTTTTTTTATCTCTCGACTCTATGTTAAGTCTTACATAGTTTTCGGTTTTGCTCAGTCTTATAT
>RFLK01000043.1 GCA_003694525.1 Candidatus Woesearchaeota archaeon | reverse complement strand
ATTCATACCAAACGGACAGCTCGCAAATATGAGAATACAAAACTACAGAGAACCAACACCTGCAGTCAGGATTGTAGTGCCATTCTCCGTAGCATACGGGAGCAACATCGACAAAGTCAGAAAAATAGCTCTTGAAGTCATAAGAAAAAACAAGTTCTACGACCCTAAAGGAGCATACACTGACGTGTTGTTCACCCAAATGGGAGACTTCGCTTTAAACCTTGAAGCGCGCTTTTGGGTTAGAGACTGGAAAGACGCATACACTGCAAAAGTCCAAGCAACAGAAGACCTATACAAAGCGCTTGAGAAAAACAAAATAGAAATACCATTCCCAACCCAAACCGTATACCTGAAAAAGAAATAAATCCGCTAAAGCTTAAGATAGCGAATCAGAAAATTCAAAAGAGAGTATAGTGCAACTCCTGCTATGAAAAAGGCCGGACTGCCCTTCTTTTCCTTTGGCAACACATCCCGCACGACAAGATAGATCAGAACACCTGCAACAAAACCCAATGATATGAAAGTAACGCTCTTGGGAAAATCAACAACAGCAAACAACATTGCGCCAAGAAAAGAAGAAAACGCAAAAACAAACCTCAACAAAGAACTCTCACGAATATCCCTTTGAAGTCCTGCAATTGAAAATTCGCCAACTGCAGCATATATTGCCATCGGAACAAAAAAGAGCAAACCATCTGCAAAATCTATGCTAGTTATCATATACAGAACACCCGCAGAAACCAAAGAGTACAGAAAAAACCCTGCAGAATGAACTTCCTTAAGCTCTTCTAAAAGCCTCTCGCGCCGCGCGTGCTGATAAACATACTTTTCAAGGATATGAAACAGAACAAAGCCCGAGAGGAGAGCAATGAAAGCAAGATCCTGCAAAAAAGAAACAGCCAAATAGATATGCGGGAGAAGCTGCAAAAAAACATAGGCTATTGATATTCCTGCGCTAAATGAAATCAACCTTGACTGAAACCTGCGCAGACCATACGATAGAGAACTCCCAAAAAAATGGATTATGCTTAGCAACAATGCAAATGCGATGCCTGCAATATTCATAACCTGTTGAAAGATTAACCGATTAAAAAAAGGTTTCTTTTGATAGATGAATAAATTTATATTCTCCCAACACAATTGAAAGCATTATGAGAGAGGTGATTGCTGCAAGCATTACAATACTAGGATTGAGCCTCTTGATAATAACCGGCGCAGGAGAGCTGACAGGAGCGCTAACTCAAACTTACGCGCTAACGCTCAACGATGTTATAAGAGATTTCTTCAATGTGCACGCAGTATCATTCCCTCAAGGAGAATGCACTCAAATACCCATCGGGCTATACAACAACATAGCATACCGCCCAATAAGCGTTACAGAAGATTTCACAACAACAGGAGAGCAAGAGCGCTCAAGCACAACAATGTACGGATTTGAAGAGGACACTGTCGGAGCATTAGAGCTTGTCAAAGGAAAAAGAAGCATCCCTGGAAAAGAAGACGGATACATAAGCATCGTATCAGAGAGGCCGGTCAGAATACCAAAATTAACAAGAGTGGGCTATATAGAGATGACCCTGTTTGGAGAGATTGGAGACTTATTCTATGTCACAAAAGGAAGCCTTAGAACTCCAGTTCTGCTGTGCGAATTCGAGAAGACTGGCGATGGCAGCTCCTGCAAATGCACAATAAGAAAAACATACGATTATGGCGCTGGAAAGGTAGGAGTAAGGTATTCCGAGCCTGAGAGGCCATAAAAGAGTACATACACAGGATTTAAATAATCTCAAAGAGAAAAAAATATTATGAAACTCAGAACGAAGACCTTATTAAAAATTCTCGCCATCGTAATGTTACTAAGCCTTGCAGGCTGCTGGAAGTTATTTGCAGGAGCACCACCTCAAACCGAAGAAGAAAAAGAACTTCTCAAATTATTAGAAGGAAAAGAAGGGAAAATAAGCACTGAAGCTGAAGGAAAAATAAAAGGATCTGAAAGCACCTCAGAAGGAGCATTAGAAAAACCAGAAGATGAAAAAATACTCCTCCCAGGCGGTCCCACCGCAAGAGACATAATAAATGAAGAGAGAAAAAAGTTGGGACTTCCAGAAGAAACCAAACCACAAATAGCAATTCCAGGTTATTCTACAGTCGGGTTCGACATGATAGGAAGCAGCGAATTCGACATGCGCTTTGACAACCAAGAAGGAATATTCTTTGGAGGGGTGCCCATAATCAGCGTAACTCCGGATGGCACAGTATACGTTGGAGATGATGACGATAGCCTTCATATGTTTGAAGACGATTTTGACACCAGCGAGCCGATATTAGAAAACGACTACTTCATAGTAAGCGACTGCACCTTTTCAGGAAGCATTGAAGGAGACAATACTTGTTTCACCCACGTATTCAGGTTTGACAGCCTAGACCCAACTCAGCACGTTCTGATTCTCACAGACCTTGGAGTTGGAACACGCTCTGTAACATTCGATGCAAAAACAGGAGAAGGAAAAATAGTTGCAGGAGGGGTTGAATACAAGTTCAGAGTAAAAAAAGACAGCAGCACAGGAGAGTTCGTCCCTCAGATCGCAGTTGACCTTAACGGAAACGGCAAGTTCGACTCCTGCTCACAAATACTCATAGGCCTTCCAGGAGACATAATGCTAGGACTATTCAACACAGGAATAGTTGGAGGAAGAGTCATACCCACAACATCGCCCTGCGGCACAACAGCTGCAAAGGAGCTTAAATTCTCATTGAAAACCCTTCAAAAAGAATTTGACGATTCAGACAAAACTGAAACAGTAGAGGGCAAAATAACCGTAACTGACGAGAACCAAGTGACAATAAGGCCTGATGACATATCAGCATCATCAACAGGATTTTTCGGAATGTTCCAAAACTCTGAGAACTCCAGGATATCCCAAGGAGTGAGCTCATACGGCCACTACTTTGAAACATACGACACCGGCAGAGCAGACGGTCCTGAAGATTTAAATGAGCTTAGCATCGCAGTGGCAAGAGCACAAATAGGTCCTCAAGTAGTGATTGCAGGAACTCCTTCTAAAATACCCCAAGAAGCATTCCCACCAAGAGACCTTGACACTGGTACACCTTCAATTCCTGGCGCTCAAAGAATGAGCACTGAAGACCTCTTCCAAGAAGGATATGTAAATGAGTATGTGCCTATAAGCTCACCGAGCGATCTTCTTGAATTTGGAGAGCGAATAGGCGAAGTACGGGACACAATAACACCCGTAGAGCTCCCAACACTACTATCAGGCGGGCAAGTTGTAACAAGAGAAGGATCAACAGAAGTCAACCAATGGCTGAGATTCCCTCTTGAAAGCGACTTCGGAACTAGTGGAAGCGTAAGATTCCTTGAAGATGAAAGAGATAGAACAAGCAACTTCCTGTTCTGGGAGAGCGGATCAACAATTTTCGAATGGCAACTCGAATTTGAAGAAGGACTCGAATCAAGAGTAGACTCTTCAGGAAGCCTAAGGGACCTTATAGATGAAGACATTTCAATACTTGGGCAGAACTTTGTTGTTCCAGTAGCAACAGTCAGAATGATAGACAGCAAAACTCAGGAAGTTGAAATACAGTTTATGGGCGGGGCGATCTCTGCAATACTTGGAGAGAACGACAAGCAGACGTTCACTGCAAAAGACGGCCGCACATATGATGTTGAAGTTGTTGCAATATCCGAGAGAGCAGGAACAACAAAAGGAAGAGAAGGCTCTGTCAAATTAAGAGTGAACGGAGAGATAACCCCTGAACTGTTTGAAGGCGAGACCACAGTCCTATCTGACGGCGCTCAACTGGGAATCAGAGCAATAACTCCGACCGGAAAGAACGTCCAAAAGAGTCTTGTTCAAATATTCCTCGGAGGTGCATACAACGTAAGATTCAAGGACTCGAACGCCTCTGACGACAAATTTGAAACAGGCCAGACACGAGTCAACCAAGAAGATGTAGAAGATGGGCTTGTTAGAATAAGAGGACAGTTCATTGATAATACAACATACGAGATACGAGACATAACATACAAGCTCAAGGCAAATGCAGTCCTTGGCGACATATACGTCCCTGCAGGTCAAGGCGTGAGAGCGCAGCTGCAAGAGCCCGAGGCGATGCTGACACCAAACTGGGACATATTATACCTTGGAGTAGGATCTCAAGTCTCGCTCCCTGAAAGAGCATCGCCCAGGTAAATTATCATTTCTTTTGTTTTTTCACAAAATTATTTTAAACTCCCTGAAAACAGACAAACCTCATGCGGGTTATAGTGCTTTGCGATGTTGAACTTGGGGGAGGGACAATTACTGATGATTTCATCAGCGACAATGCACTCTCGGGATTAATATTGAAGCTTGCCAAAAGCGATGAAAAAACAGAACTCGTATTCAACGGAGACACTTTCGATTTTTTAAAATGCCCTTCAAGACTTAACCCTCCAGAATACCCTATAAAAATAACACCCAAAGTATCTCTTGAAAAGCTAAAACT
>RFLK01000042.1 GCA_003694525.1 Candidatus Woesearchaeota archaeon | reverse complement strand
TGCTCTGACAATCGCGCATTTGCCTCAATCGCTTCTTCAAGTGAGTTGTTGGCAAGGCCTATGGCTTTCTGTCTGTTCTCTATCTCAAAACGCGCTTTTTGAATATCATCCTCAAGCATCAATTTGACCTTAACGAACAGGAAAGCGCCTATTACCAATGCGCAGAATAGCACTGCTGTAAGGTTTATCTCAGTTTGGTCTGACAGTTTGAAGGCTCCGTGAGCAAGCCGCGCAAGAAACAAGCTGAGAACTATGAGCATGCTCGCATACACCAAGGGATAGATGACGATCGATATCTGCGAATGCTTTATGTCTGTGCCAAGGCCTGCTGCGTGAGTGAACGCTATCGCAAACAGCAAATAACTAAGATAGTGTATTCTCTTCCATCTCCTATAGCCCAAGGCCCTGACAGAGCGCTTGAAGCTCGTAAGCGCTACCAGAATCATCAGATAAAACGCAAGAGTTCCAAATGACAACAAGGTCAGCCATTTATCTCCGAAAGAAAAGCCAAGGTATTGGCTGAATGACAATTGCGCTCCCCATTTGTAATTATCTGCAACAGCTGCAAAACCGTGAACAAGCACCAAGAACAGGGAGAAGATTGCAATAGGCTTGTGAAACCTAAATATCTTGAGTCTTGACTTGTCCTTTGAGAGAACTCTCAGCTCTCCTATGAGGACAGTCATGAACAGAAAAAAGTATGAAATCAGTCCGAACAGTCTTGTCTGATACCAAACGAACGGGGTGTCCCTTATCGCGACAGAGGCGTATGTGAAGATTATTGCCGTTAAGATGCCTGTTGCGATGCTTATTTTAGTGTCAAGCTCCATTATTGCGCCTCCAATGTGCTTATCGAGCCGTCATTTTCTGCAAGTATCGCCTTTGCTCCCTTGAATTCTCTCAAAAAGTCCTCTCTCCTGAAAGATGGCAGTACCATCAGGCTTGTAGCTATCGCATCCGCATCTGTAAGGCTTTCAGAGACTGCAGTTGCGGATATGAGCTCTTTTGTTCCTATTATGTGAGATTTTTCCAGGCTTCCGAAGAACTGCCTGTACGTCCCAGAGGTTGCAACTGCCTTGTTCTTCACTTTCAGGGTCTCTATAACTCTTCTCTCATCAAATGGATTTTCTATCTCTATCTCAAACTCATCCGGTCCAAAGCAGATCATATCACCTCTTGCATTTATTATCCCGCTCTCAACTCCTCGCTCTCTCATAAATTCTGCAAGCCTGTCTGCAATATACCCTTTTGCTATGGCTCCAAGATCTATTATGAAATCGCCCTCAAGAGCTGCTTTGTTGCCTCTCAAAAATATCTCTGCATTACCTCTCTCCTTGCCTGACTTTCTATTGACTCCTTTTCTCTCAAGTATTTCTCTTCCTCTTGTAACATCGAATGCCCCGCAGGTTAGCGTCTTGAAATACAGCGCTCTTCTCAGGACAAAGGCCATCTCGTCTGAGACTATCAGCTTTCTTCTGCTGTTAAGTTTTGATAGTTCGCTCTGATTATCGAACAGGTTGAATATTCTCTCAAGCCTTCTCCCTTCCATTATTAGCTCTTCAAATAGCGGCTCTGCAATCTCTTGTGATACGTCGTTGAGTTGCGCTTCGAATGTTCCGCCGCACAACTTGAATTCTGCGTATGCCATTAGAACCTCTCGCTTCTTATCCTCTCAGGGTTTACTCCGCTCTTTTCAAGCTGTTCTCTCAACGAAGCTATCATTGGCGGAGGGCCGCATATGTAAAAGTAGCAGTCCTTGAATCCTTCAATGCGTTTCAAATCCTCGCAGCTGATTCTCTTATCGCCCTGTTTTGTGAATCTCAAATTCACTTTCTCGTGTTGCCTCTCAAGAGCTTTAACCTCCTTGTAGAATGCCATCTCTTCCTTTGTCTTTGCGCAATAGAATATGTTGCAAGTCTTGTTTCTGGCATCTGCAGAGGATGCCATGCTGAGTATAGGGGTTATTCCTATCCCTCCTGCAATGAACACTATTCTCTCAGGCTCTTTGGGAAGGGTGAACTTCCCGTAAGGTCCGAAAAGCAAGAGCCTTGTTCCCTTCTTTGCTTCAAATAGCCTGCTTGTAAATTCTCCTTTCCTTTTGATTCCAAGCGTTATTATGTCGCCTTTTTTGGACACTACCGAGAACGCTCTCTTCTCATCGGGCTTGTCTGCAAATGCTATCATCACGTACTGTCCGCACTTGTATTCAAATCCCGGGCATTCTATGTCAAATCGCTTTATGTCCTTCGCTTCTTGAACAGCTCTAATCAGTATCGCATCTTTCAATTTTAATGCACCCCGCAGGACAGCTTCCGGCCACTTTCTCTTGAAGCTCAAACTGCTCTTGAGTTATTTCAAGCTCGAACCAGCCATCGGCAATCTCTTTTGCTCCCTTTAGGCTTGCAATCCCGTCGCTCTGGACTTTCCACAGATCTGGCGATATTGCCTCGCACTCTGCAGCGCCTATGCACTCGCTCCGTTTGAATTTTATTTTGTATTTTGCCATGGGACTCTCTACAATCGATAAGCTATTTAAAGAATCTCTGCAAACCATTGAAACTATGCGATATTACAATAATTCAGAAAACAAGAATATCGTCGAAAAAAAGAGGTTTGAAACAGTTCAGAACCATCGTTTTTCCCATCTTTCCAAAATCGCCTTTTTTTTGCTTCTTTTAGCAGGATTAACTTTGTTCTCTCAAGCATCAATTGCGGCCCGCACTGGCAATTACGCAACTATCCAATCCATCATAGCTCGCGACTTCACCGTCTTTGAGAGCGTGAATCTCACATTATCAAACAGCTCTGCAAAAGAGATTTTCTGGCCTGTGCCTTACGATGTCGAAAGGGCGAAGATAGATGGCAGGGATGCTGAAGTCTTGAACGGGTCTATGGTGGTTCCTCTAGGCTGTTCATCCTGCAATATTGCCTTCTCATACTCATACAGGCTAGAGAGGGACGACGAGGAATTTGAAAGGGCCATCTCATCAGATGTTGATCTTGATGAGCTGACCTATTTTGTCGCCTTGCCCCAGGGCTATTATTTGATTTCGGACAAGAAAAGCCCTTCGATTGTCCCGGTCCCTTACAAGATACAGACCAATGGGCGGCAGATAGGAGTTGAGTGGAAACTATCAAGCCCTCGTCTGCCTCAGTTGTTCTTAGTAAGGTTTGAGAAGGAAGAGAGCAAAGAGTCCCTTGCAACAGAGTTGGCTGATGAGGTGCGGGAAGGTATTGTGTGGTTTTTGATGCTTATGTCACTTCTGACTGGGGCAATCGCAGGTTTTGTTTTGCACAAGTATTACTTGAAAAGGTTCAGGGAAACTGATCTGCCTTTCATTCCAAAGAGTCTTCTGACTCCCGACGAGTTGAAGGTTATAGGTGAGCTTAGGAGGTCAAAAGGCCCTGTGAATCAGAAAGCTGTCTGCAAGAGCCTTGATTGGTCAAAATCAAAAGTATCTGCCATTATGAGCAGTCTTGCTCACAAGGGAATTGTTGAGCGAGAGAAGATAGGCCGCAATTACAGGATTGTCTTGAAAAAAGAAGTAGAGTCGTGAACCTTCTGGCTTTCATATTTAAACCAGAAGAAAGCTTTATAAATCGAAGCTTGTCTCAGGCATTTATGGCAAGGCTTAGGAAATTTTGCGCATACAGGCGCGTGGAGCGCCCTTATACGAGGTTTTCAAAGTTTAAGAAGTACTCTTTTATAAGGGCTCGCCCCGGAAATAGGATCACTCGTTATACTAGCGGGGCTCAGCTTGATTATCCTTTCAATGTGCACTTGGTTGCAAAGTCTTGCGTTCAGATAAGGTCGCAGGCTTTGGAGAGTGCGCGTCTTGCTGCTAACAGGGCTATGGAGAAGGTTCTCGGAAAGCAGGGTTTCTTCTTGCAGATAAGGCTTTATCCTCATCACGTTTTGCGTGAGAATCCTCTCGCATCGGGTGCTGGTGCTGATCGTTTATCTACTGGTATGAAGCATTCTTTTGGAAAGCCGATTGGTGTTGCAGCTCAGGTTCGCGATGGCCAGGAGATGATTACTATTCGCACTGGCAAGGAGAATGTTCGTCTTGCAAAAAATGCCTTGAGGGCTGCGGCGCACAAGTTGCCTTTGAAGTGTTCTGTTGTTGTCAAGGAGCTTGCAAGGGCTTAAGGTTCGCAAACATTTATTAATCTGTTTTAGCTTGTTTTGGTGAAAGAGGTGTTCATATGAAATTGAAGAAGATACGTTCTGCAACTGATAAGTTGCGCGATATTATGAATTGGCTTGCTGTTTTCAAGACAGAGTACGACCTTCCAAGAGAGGCTTACAGGACTCTTTTGAAGGAGGTTCAGAAGATAGGAAAGGCGATGGATGGTATCGAGTGCAGGCAGGGCCACGTGCTTGCCGATTCTATGAAGCCTGTAGCAGATGAGTTGAGAAATACTAAGAACTGGCTTGCCGTATTCAAGACCGAGTATGGCCTTCCAAGAGAGGCTGTCAAGAAGCTTCACGCAGAGCTTGATGCTTTTGGAAAAAAGCTCTCTCAGATTAGGTGCAAATAAGGGGCTTTAATCAAGCCCCCAGTCATCTCCGCAAGCTCCCGCTTCGCTGTATGATTGGGCTCTTGGCTGTATTTGCACCTGGGTATCTGCTTGAAAGTTTTGCTCTCCTATGGTTTCGACTTCAAACCTTGTGTTTATTTCTGATTCGACAGAGCGCAGGAGGTGCTGGTCTATTTGGGTTACGAAGGTTATGGCATCGCCGCTGCGACCTGCCCTTCCCGTTCGTCCTATCCTGTGCACGTAATCTTTCGGGTTTCTTGGTATGTCGTAGTTGACGACGTGGGTGACTCCTTCTATGTGCAGGCCTCTTGCGGCAACGTCTGTTGCGACGAGTATGTTGTACCTGCCTGAGTTGAAGTCTCTGATCACTCGGTTTCTCTTGTTTTGCGAGAGTCCTGAGTGTATGCTTGTTGCTTTGAACCTTCTCTTGTAGAGTATGTTTCCAAGCCTTTCAGTCCAGCTTTTGGTGTTTGCAAAGACCATTACTTTTTTTGCTTTGGAGTCTTTTAGTATTTTGAACAGTTCGGGCAGTTTTTGCTTTCTGTCCATTCCTATTATTCTTTGTTTTATGTTGTTGACGCATACTTCATCCTGCTGAAGCATCAGGGTTTCAGGATCCTTCATATACCTTGATGCGAGGGATTTTATCTGCTCCGGCATCGTCGCTGAGAACAGGGTTGTCTGTCTCTCTTCTGGCATTGCTTGGAGTATCTTTCCAACATCGTCTATAAATCCCATATCGAGCATCCTGTCTGCCTCGTCAAGAACAGCGTATTTTACTTTGCTAAAGTCTATTGTTCCTCTCTCCATATGGTCGAGGATTCTTCCAGGGGTTGCAACTGCTATTTGCGCTCCTGCATCAAGCCTTTCCATTTGAGGGCCTATTGAGACGCCTCCGTATAATAGGACTGTCTTGACTTTCCTGTTTATCTTGTGTATTTCTCTTTCTATTTGTTGAGCAAGCTCTCTTGTCGGTGCAAGGACTACTGCTTGCAACTCTCTCTTCTCGCTCAGGGTGTTTAGTATTGGCAAGAGGAATGCAAAAGTCTTCCCCGATCCTGTCTTGCTTCTGACTATAAGGTCGCGTCCTGCAAGCAGTTTTGGTATTGCTTTTTCTTGCACTTCAGTGGGGCTTTGAAAGCCCAATCTCTCTAGTGCTCTGACTATTTCATCTTTCAGTTTCAAGTCTTCAAATTTCATTCTATCACTCCTATGTTGACAGAAAGATAATCAGAATCAGGTTCCGTAAGGGCACTTCCCTTCAGGGTGCGAACACCCCGTACCTTTCCGCCTCTTCGTCTACAACACTAAACCCATCATATTCACTTATAAATGTTTCGGTTTTATTTATAAACTATTTAATTTACCAAAGACAGCTTTTAATTGAAATATTTAAATTGTAAGTGCCAAATATTGACTTCAATGAAAGGTATGAAAAGAGCATTGCTTTATTTTCAAGGGCTTGTGAAAAATCCTTTTGCTGATATCGCTTTTTTTGCAATTGCCAACTTGTTCGGGTTTCACC
>RFLK01000041.1 GCA_003694525.1 Candidatus Woesearchaeota archaeon | reverse complement strand
GTTACCAACCTTCAACAGAAGTTTCGCTTTTCATTACCAATTCCTCAAGAAAAACATTCCATTGAAAAAAGAAGAACTTGATAGGAAAATAAAAACGATTCCTGCAGGAGTGGATACAAAAATTTTCAAACCTGCAAAAAGCAAACCAGAAGAGCTAAAGATCCTGATGATAGCAAGAATGGTGCCTTACAAGAGATACTATGATTTCATAGAAGCTCTTTCAGAATTGAAGAAGAGAAAAATCAGCTTCACAGCATCAATAAGAGGAGATGGGCCAATTGAGAAAAAAATAAGAAAACTTGTCAAGGAAAAAGAGCTGGAAGGAAAAGTGAAATTCCTCCCAAAAGTGCCTCACAACAAGATGCCCAACCTTATGAGAGAGCACAACGTTCTCGTCCTTCCAAGCTATAACGAAGCAATAGGAATGGTAGTGCCTGAAGCAATGGCCTGCGGTCTTGCAACAATAGTATCCGACACCTGCGGAGCTACAACCTACATTGACGATGGAAAAAACGGAATGATATTCGAAACATTCAATACTCAACAACTTGCAGACAAAATCGAAAAACTCTCAGACAAAAAACTGAGAGAAAAGATAGGTCTGCAAGCCGTTCAAACAATAAGAAAAAAATTCGACATCAGAATAACAACAAAACAATTAGAAAAACAGATAATTGAATGCCTATGAGAGAAATCCCTCCTGCAAACCAGTTAGCCCAAATATGCTACAAGGGCAATAAAAGAGTAGACATTTACAGGAAGGCGAGCATATACTTCACAAGGCAAGCCCTAAGAATAGGAATGCGCGCAAACCACATAACAGCACTTCGCGCAATATTTCTTTCAATAGGTCTTGCCCTTTTTGCAAAAGGGGGAATTGCAAACTACATAATGGCAGTTTTTGCCTACCAGATAGCGCTATTCCTCGATACAATGGACGGGGCCATTGCAAGATACAACAAAGAATCAAGCTTTCTCGGAGAGGCGATGGACTTTGCACTCGACCATCTGAGCAGCACAATAATATATTTTGTGAGCGCAGGCATACTTGCCCTTAGAACAACAGGAAATTCTGCATTCTTGTGGATGTCCCTCATAACTTGCGCGCTAGCCCAATCCGCAGCTTTTCTCAGAGCTCTTTATTCTGAGCACAAAGTTCACACAGAAGAGCTCAAGAAAAAAAGCGCGCTCTTGAGATTTTTCCACCAGGACAATATGAGACTTCTGCTATTTGCCCTGACCATAACCGCAATACTGACGCCCTGGGCAGAATACCTTCCAAAAGCCCTCGCTCAATCGTACCTCCTGTTTGAAATAATAAAAAACGCATACCTTTTCTCAAAGCTCTGGATAGAGTCAAAACGATTCCCCTTCTCAATAAGAAACATCAAAATATACTCAATTTCAGCAATCTATATGGCGTCAACTCTTGCCTCAAAAAAAATCCGAAACAGATTGAGAGCAAAATTGAAAGAAAAATACAAAGAAAGCCCCCTTATAGAACAAATCATACGCGCTTAGAAGGCTTCACATCCTTTACTGCAAGAAGCTGAAATGCGAGCCTTGGGAAAAGAAAAACAACCCATTGAGAAATCTCAGATATTGCAAACCAGAAAATCTTAGGACGCCACCTTATTATTGCACGAGAACCCCTCAAGCACTTCAAACCGTTCACCCCATAAACCTTATAGCCAAACCGCCTGAAATCATCAACAGTCCAACCAGACAAATGCGCCTGGTAAGGATTCTCCTCAACAAGAGACTGATCCTGCTCAAGAAAACCATTAGGAGTGAAAACAACAACCCTCCTTGCAGAATACTCCATATTCTCCAAAAGAATCTTACCATCCTTTTTTGGAAGATGTTCTATAACGTCAAGAGCGATGGCGCAATCAAACTTCCTTTTCAAACGAAACTTTCGAACATCTGCCTGAACAAAAATATCGTGAGTTTTCCTATCTCGAGCAAGCTCCAGAGAAGGCCCGTGAATGTCAACACCCATTGTTTTCTCAACGCCCTGGCGAGCGAGAGGCGAGTGATCTCCACACCCAAACTCGACAACCCTTTTGCACCCTTTTAGAGCCTTTCTCAAAAGAGCATAGTAACTGGGAGATACGCGCTCGTAAAGGCCGTAAATTCGCTCTAATAAACTCATATTGAACCTCCCAAAACAAGTCCTTTAAAAAGTTTGTTTTCAAAAACGATTAAAAAGACCTATGATAAGCCAACAAGAAATGAGCCAACTTATTGAAATAAAACAGTGCAACCTGTGCGGGAGAGAAAAATTCAAGGAGGTCGTACGTGGAAAAGACAGAATGTACCTTCTTGAAGGAACATTCAAACTAGTCAAATGCACAAACTGCAACCTTCACTTTGTAAACCCAAGGCCCAAAGATATGTCCAAATACTACCCAAATGACTATTACTCTTTTGAGACAAGACACAAGAGAAACAAGCTCGCAGAGCTAATATACAAAACATACTTCTCAAAAAAAGGAAGCATATTCCTAAAGGCCCTCTTCTATCCAATATATCCTCTTGTGAGAACAACAATAGTAGAGACTGGAAAGAAAATGCTTGACATAGGCTGCGGGGGAGGAGTTTTCCTATCAAGAATGAAAAATCTCGGATTAGAAGTGCACGGAATAGACCCCTTTGCAAAAGACAACCCCGAACTTAACATAATAAAATCAAAACTGGAAAATGCGCCTTACAAAAAAGAAACCTTCGACATAATAACAATAAACAACACGTTAGAGCACGTGGAAAACCCAGACTACACCATCAAGAAGATATCAGAATGGCTCAAGAGAGGAGGAAAAACCATAATCGGAGTCCCAAACATCAACTCTCTGCTCTTCAAAATATTTGGAACGTACTGGAGCGAGCTGGACCTTCCACGACACCTTTACCACTTCAATTCAAAAACACTGAAAAGATACTGCGCAAAACATGGATTGAAAATCATCAAAATCAGATACAACAGCGTCCCATTCGAAATAACAGGAAGCCTTGCATACCTTGCATCAGCACTGAGCAAAAAACCAAAGCCACTCTCAAAGAGCAAGATAGCCTCAAACAGAGCACTCTATTACCTGTCATTTCCAATATGCCACATTCTAAGCCTTCTGAAAATAGGCGGAAGGCTGGAGATCATAGCCCAAAAGAACGCTTCAAATGACCCTTAATCTCAGAGATAGAAGTCATCCTAAAAATGAACACGCAGGCAAGATAGACAATTCCTGACACGAGCAATGTCGCAAAGGCCTCCAGATAAACACTGCTCAACTCAAGCCAGCTCTTTACCAGCAATATGCTGAAAAGAAAGAGCGAACCTGAAAACGCGCACTTGAGCCAGAAATAAAACCTTATTCTAGCCCTGACGTGCCTTCTGAGCAAGTGCAAACTCAACAAGAGAGCAAGAAGATATCCAAACACAATACCATAGACAGCACCCATAAGTCCGAATGCAGGAATAAGAATAAAGTTAACAATTACCGTAACAACAGAAATAACCACGAT
>RFLK01000040.1 GCA_003694525.1 Candidatus Woesearchaeota archaeon | reverse complement strand
GTTTTTATTCTGATGAGAAGAACGAATAGTATGAGCAGGTTCAATATTGCATCGAGCATTCTGAAGATTATCGTCGCAGCAAGGATTGCAAATAAGCGTATTAGTGCTGACGCTATTAGTGTAACTTTGCTCTGCGCTCGCCCATTCATATTGAATTTGCCCATGTTGATATTCTCCTATTTTGATGATTCTTCGCTTCTATTTGGTTGTTTCCTTTGCCCAGAATATTTATATAATGATGTTCTGACTCTTGCATTATGTTTGAGGAGGAGATTTTAAGCGCTGTAAAAGAGCACGTAAAGCAGGCATCTCTTGAGAGGCCGCCTGATCTGAAACTTGGGGATTTTGCTCTTCCTTGTTTTGCTCTTGCAAGAGAGCTGAAGATGCCTCCTGCAAAGGTTGCTCAAGAGCTTGCGGAAAAGATACGCGCGCCTGATTTTGTGGATCGCATTGAGGCTCGTGGCCCTTACGTCAATTTTTTCCTCAACACTACCAAGATGGCAGCAAAAGTTCTGTCAAGAATAGAGGTTGAGCGCGAGCATTACGGCTCTAATCACTCTGGCAAGGGGATGCACGCTCTAATAGAGCACACCAGCATAAATCCCAACGCATCCCCGCACGTTGGACGCGCTCGAAATGCGATGATAGGCGATTCTATTGCAAGGATGCTTCGATTTGAGGGCTTTGAGACAAGGGTGCATTACTTTGTCAATGATGTTGGAAAGCAGATTGCAATGCTCGTTCTCGCTTGCGAGGAAAAAGAGAAGGTGTCATTTGAGGAGCTTCTGAAAATATACATAGATGTGAATGAGCGCTCTGAAAAGGATCCGAGCATTGAGAAATCTGCGTTTGAGCTTTTGAGCAGGTTTGAGGCGGGGGATAGGGAGGTGCACTCAAAGTTTAGGCGCGTTGTTGACATCTGCGTTGAAGGCCAGAGGGCCATATTCGAGCGGCTTGGTATAACTTTCGACCATTTTGATTACGAGTCTGATTACATTCTGGATGGCAAAGTCGCCAATGTTCTTGACCGGTTGAAGAAGACTGGAAAGGTGGAAAAGGACGAGGATGGGAGGTGGGTTCTGGACCTTGAGGGTTTTGATCTTCCTCTAAAGTCGCCAGTTCTTGTTCTGACGAGAAACGATGGAACATCGCTCTATGCGCTTCGTGATATAGCGTATAATTTGGATAAGAATGCTTGGGCAAAAGGCCGCAACATAGTGGTTCTTGGCGAGGATCAGAAGACGTACTTGCAGCAGGTTTGCGCAGCATTGAGCCTTTTGGGTGAGAGCGCTCCAAGGCCTGTTCATTATTCTTTTGTTCTATTGAGCACTGGAAAGATGTCGACTCGCAAGGGAAATGTGGTTCTTCTTGAGGATTTTATGAAGCAGGCTCTCGAGCGTGCTCGTAGCGCAATGCAGCGCGAGTTTGGAGAGGAGAAAGCGCGCAGGGTTGAGCGCTCTGTGGCATTTGGCGCTGTAAAGTTTGCCATATTGAAAGTTTCCAATGAGAAAACTGCAACGTTTGATTGGGAGCGCGCGCTTGCATTCGAGGGCGACACTTCAGTGTATTGCCAATACGCTAATGCAAGGATCCACTCGATTTTCCGAAAGGCAGGCGTTCACGATCCCAGGCTTCCTGAAAGTTATTTGTTTGATGAGCCCTCTGAACACGCTCTTATAAGTGAGCTTTCAATGTTCCCAGGCATTGTTGCAAAGGCTCTGCAAGAGTGTGATCCTTCAATTCTGGCGCACTATGTTTTAGGGGTTGCTCGCGCTTTTAGCGAGTTTTATCATAGCTGTCCTGTTCTTGACGAGGGAGATATCATCCGCAGTTCAAGGCTTGCCTTGTGCAATGCGACATCTATTGTGATAGAGAACTGCCTTGGTCTTTTGGGAATAGATGCTCCTCGGGAGATGTGATGCCTTGTTTTCAGAGAAATCTTTTTAAACATCTTGTTATCTTGCGGTTTTATGGGAAGAATTAAGACTCAATTGGTAAAGAGACTCACTGAAGATCTTATAAAAGAGCATCACAACAGGCTCTCGACAAGTTTTGAGGATAACAAGGAGGCTGTTGCAGAGCTCATTGAGGGTGCAAGCAAGAAGATCAGAAATACTGTTGCAGGATATGCTACTCGTCTGATGAAGACTCGCGAGGACTTGTAATGCTCGAGACCGAAAAGAATTATGTCTACGTCGGCAAGAAGCCGTTTATGAATTATGTCACTGGTGTTGTTATGCAGTTTACGACCAAAGGTGCTCAAGAGGTCACTATAAGGGCAAGGGGGCAGTTCATAGGTCGTGCGGTTGATGTTGCAGAGGTTGCATCAAAGCGTTTTCTTGAAGGCACGGTTAAGGTTGCAGGTATTGAGATAGGGTCTGAGGAGTTTCAGAATGAGATGGGCCGAAAGGTCAGGGTGTCATCCATTGAGATAACTTTGAAAAAAGATCCTCAGTAACGTTTTTAAGCAGACGGTTTCTCATAGCTCATCGGGCCTGTAGTCTAGTGGATAGGATGCGAGGCTTCGGACAGCGCCCTGCGATGATATGAGCCAAGCGCTGGCAGACACCTCGCGACCTGGGTTCGAATCCCAGCGGGCCCGTTTTTGTGTTCTTTTTGGTCTAAGTTAGTCTACGTGTGCGCGGTATAATATTGGATTGTCATCCTCTCCGCTTGCGCTTTTCCTGAGATCGTAAGCGCGGATCTTGCTCGCTTTTATGATTTCCTCTGGCCCTTTCAAGAATAACCTGTGAAGGTAGCTTCTCTTCGAGTGCGTGATCTCAAACGGCAGGAAGAATGTCGGATCAGGGCCACTGTCTTTTTCAAACCGCCTGTACGCTTTCCACGCATCGTACACGCTTTCGTGCTCTTCTTTTTTTAGATTCTCAAGAGCGAGTTCTATTTTTAGCTTTGACAATCCTAATTTGTTCAATAATTTCGATATTGCGTCATTGATGTTTGTCATTTGGCAAGCTCGCGAGAGTGTCATTTTTAAATCTTGTGACATTATCCGCAACCTTTATAAACTAATCAGTGCGTCCGTGCGCTATGGCAAAAGGTGTTGCAGTCAAAAAGAAGAAATGGGTTTCCATTCTTGCTCCTGCAGTTTTTGATTTTCAAGAGCTTGGAGAGTCTCACGTGGCAGCTCCTGAGGATCTTGTTGGTCGCAACGTTTCTGTTAGCCTTATGACTTTAACAGGCGAGCCTCAGAGGCAGTCAATTCATGTCAAGTTCAAGATAGTTGGGATGAAAGATGGCAAGGCTGCAACAGAGCTTGTGGGTTTGAGGATGCTTGCCTCGTCTGCAAAAAAGCTTGTCAGGAGGAGGCGCAGCAAGATTGCAGATTCGTTCATAGTTTCTCTAAAGGACGGCACTTTTGTTCGAATAAAGCCTCTTGTGACCACAAGAGGCACTGTGACGAGCGCTTTGCTCTCTGATCTTCGAAAAAGAATGCGCGCTTACATTGCTCAGTATGCAAACAAGCTCGACAAGGACGAGTTTGTGCGTCTTGTGGTTCAAAAGAAGTTCCAGGGAGGCCTTGCGCGAACTTTGAAGAAGGTTCACCCTATGGGTCCTTGCGATATTCGAGAGTTCTTGTTTGTATCAAAAGAGCAGGCAAAGGGCAAGCTTCGCATCTTGCCTCCTAAAGCTCCTGAAAAACCTTCTGAGCCTGCCGAGGCTGTCGAGAAGGAAACCGCAGCGGCCCAGGCATAATTTTTTGCTCTGTTTTAGCTTAGTTTTAGTTTCAACTTATATGTAAACTTTAGGTATATTCTGCAAAAGTTATTTTGAAAACGTTTAAATAGTGTTTCTTCGCGCCTCAGAGTATGGAGAAGGTTGCGCAAGGTGCTGAGGCGATAATTTCCAGGAAAGGGAATGTTGTCGTAAAAGAGCGCATAAGCAAGGGGTACAGGCACAAGAGCATAGATTCTCGCTTGAGAAAGCTGAGAACTCGCAAGGAAGCAAGGCTTTTGCAAAAGCTCAAGTCTGCAGGCATTGCAGCTCCTGCTCTTTTGAACTCTTGCGAGAAGTCTATGAGGCTTGAGATGGAGTATCTTGAAGGGCCTAAAGTTCGGGATGTTTTGGACTCAAATGTTGAGCTTGCAAGAGAGATAGGCTTGCTTGTAGGTCGCCTTCACGCAAATGATATTGTTCACGGAGATCTTACGACGAGCAATATGATCTTATCTGATGGGAAGATTCATTTGATTGATTTTGGGCTCAGCTCTGTCAGCTTGAAAGTTGAGGACAAGGCTGTTGACTTGCAGGTTCTTCTCCGCGCTCTTTTGAGCAAGCATTCAGGAGTTTTTGATGTGGCATACGATCTCGTGCTTGAGGGTTATTTTCAAGAAAATCCTAGTGCCGGAGAGGTTGTAGCAAGGCTTGATGTTGTTGAGAGCAGGGGCAGGAACAAGAAGAGGTTAGCCGCTAACTCCAAGTCGTCTTAGCTCGTCTTTCCACATCGCGCCTATTTTTTCAAGTGCTCCTGCAAATTTGTTTGTAAGCTTGTATGTTTTCTTGTATAGGTCGTAGTCCACAAGGCCCATTGCTTTCATAGGGGTCAGTATTCTATCGTAGAACTGCCTTTTGTTGTATGATAGTTTGACTCTTTTTCCTTTGTATGGGGGCTCTTCGAGTATGCATTCGTATTGCCCTTCGTGAAGTTTTGTTGCAAACTCGCTCATCTCTGTTTTTGTTATCTCAGCATTCTTCTTTGCCATGTATTTGATGAGCTCTTTTGCAACTATCTTCTGCTGGTTTGTTGCAAAGACTACTTCATAGATGTCTTTTGGAAGGTTGAACCTGTCAAACAGTATGACCATATGCTACTCCAGTAGCACTTTATCCCGCTTTGTATATAAAGGTTTGTCTTGATTTTCCTAACCAGAAAATCTTTTATACACTCTGGGCTCGCAAAGGGTATGCCAAAAATCACGCTTCCTGATGACAGGGTTCTTGAGATTCCAGAAGGTGCAACAGGGCTTGATGTTGCAAAGATGGTTGGGAAGAGGCTTGCAAAGGATGCGCTTGCAATAGAGTTTGAAGGAAAGGTTCAAAGCTTGACTTTGCCGATTGAGGGAGATGGCAAGGTTCGCATATTGACTTTTGAGGACGAGGGTGGCAGGGATGCGTTAAGACACAGTGCAGCCCATATTTTCGCTCAGGCGCTGAAGAGGCTGTACCCAAAGGCCAAGATAACCATAGGGCCTTCTATTGAGAATGGTTTCTACTATGATGTTGCAGATCTTAAGGTTTCAGAGGATGATCTTCGCAAGATAGAGTCTGAGATGAGAAAAATTGTCGATGCAGATTACAAGATAGAGCGGGTCGATTGGTCTCTTGACGATGTCAAGGCGCATTTTCCTGACAACCCTTTCAAGCTTGAGCTTGCAAAAGAGCTCGCAGAAAAAGGGTGCAAGCTAACAGCATACAAGCAGGGCGATTTTATTGATTTGTGCGAGGGCCCTCACGTTCCGAGCACGGGTTATGTTAAGTCATTTGCGTTGACTAAGATAGCTGCAGCGCACTGGAGAGGGGATGTTAAAAGAGAGGCGCTAACTCGCATTTACGGCACTGCATTCCCTTCGGAAAAACAGCTCAAGCAATGGCAAAAGCTTCAAGAGGATCTTGAAAAGCGCGACCACAGAAAGCTTGGGAGAAAGCTTGACTTGTTTACTTTCTCGGATCTTGTCGGCTCTGGCTTGCCTCTTTTCACCCCAAAAGGCACCACTCTTCGCGATGAGCTTGTGAAATTTTCTGAGGAGCTTCAGATTAGGGGAGGGTTTAGGAAAGTTTGGATTCCGCACATAACAAAAATTGAGCTTTACAAAAAGTCAGGTCATTGGGACAAGTTTGGCGAGGAGTTGTTTTTGGTGAAGAGTCAGGAGACAAGCGACGAGTTTGCGCTCAAGCCTATGAATTGTCCTCACCACGCGCAGATTTATGCGTCTCGTCCTCGAAGTTATCGTGATCTTCCGATAAGGTATATGGAGACGACAACCTGTTATCGCGATGAGAAGTCAGGAGAGCTCTCAGGCCTCTCCCGCGTTCGCTCTCTAACCCAGGATGACGGCCATGTTTTTTGCACTATGGATCAGATAAGGGGGGAGTTTGAGAACATAATGCGCATGATTAAGGATTTGTATTCTACTCTTGGAATGTCATTCACCGCTCGTCTCTCTTTTTGGGATCCAAAGAACAAGAAGGCGTATCTTGGCGACGCAAATCAATGGGAGCGCGCTCAGGACATAATTAAGAGCGTTGCTCACGAGCTGGATCTTGATCATTTTGTTGCAGAAGGAGAGGCTGCATTTTATGGTCCTAAGATAGACATTATGGTAAGGGATGCTTTTGGAAGGCATTGGCAGTGCGCAACGCAGCAGCTTGATTTTGCCCAACCGTCCCGTTTTGATTTGAAGTATACTGATTCTGATGGCAAGGAGAAGACTCCTGTTATGATTCACAAGGCGCTTTTGGGTTCTATTGAGCGTTTCTTGTCCGTTTTCATTGAGCAGACTGGAGGGAGGTTCCCTCTCTGGTGTGCGCCAGAGCAGGCAAGGGTTGTTCCAGTATCTGAGAAGTTTGTTGAGGGGGCTTTGGGTCTTGTTGATGTTTTGCGCAAAGGGGGAATTCGCGCAGAGATTGATGATAGCTCAGAGTCTGTAAGCAAGAGAGTTCGCAAGGCTCAGATTGATCAGGTTAATTATATTTTGGTTTTTGGGGAGAAGGAGCTCGAGGGCGATTTGCAGGTTAGGACTCGAGAGGGCGAGGTTTTCGGGCCTGTCTCTGTTGAGGATTTTAAGCAGAGGCTTCTTCGCGAGATAAAGGAGAGAAAGTAGATTGCGCGACTTGCAACTCTTGCGCAAGATTTAAATACGCTTTTGCTTTGTTCCACTCTAAAGGAGGTTATGTTTATGAAAAGAGGTCAGGTAAGCACTGGTTTGGTTATATTGGGTGTTGTGGCGATTATAGCTGTTATCGGTCTTGTGCTTTTGTTCACGCGCGCAAGTGCTGATGCTGCTGCCATTGGTGATGTTTATGATAGTGGAGCGTACGCAAAAGGTGCGCGAGAGTATGTTCCTGAGCGTTCAGGAATTGCAGTGACGTATCCTGTAAACGCTGATCCTTATGGTCCTTCTGTGGAATATCCAGCGCCCGCAGGAGCTCCTTTGCAGCAGGTTCACGAGACTGTCGGCTTGAGGACTCCAGCATACGTTGTAAAGTCTGGTTATGCATCTCTTGAGGATGTCAATGCTTGCGAGAAGGATCTCTGGCTTGGAGCCAAGATTCCAAATCCTGAAGAGCAGTTTAACTGTTATGCGGTTCCTGTAAAGGGCGCATCTGAGGGAGGTCTTGGTTATTATCCGCGCGCGAGTGCTGCAAAGAGCAGGCCTCCAGAAAAGTATACTGGAAAGACTGGCGGTGACTTTTACTGCTATGCAAATTCTGTCGGAGCAGAGCAGGACAAGCCTGCAAGCGAGCAGATGATAAGGGAGAACATACTCGAAGGTCTTGTGAAGAACAAGAACGGCGAGCACCAGTGGACTTCTGTTGTTCTCAATGGCGTTGAAGTGCCGGTTTGCTGGGTTAGCCAGGAAGAGTTCCCCTTCCCGCAGTAAATCTTTTTTTTAGTTATTTTTTTATTTGATTGGGTTATCTCATTATTATGTCATTAAAACAGGTCATTCTTGTCCGTCAGGATTTGAAGCTCTCAAAGGGCAAGCTTGCTGTTCAGGTAGCTCACGCATCTGTTGGCGCCGCTCTCAAGTCAGATAAGGATGTTGTTCGCAAGTGGCGCGCCGAGGGTATGAAGAAGAGCGTTTTGAAGGTTCCTGATCAAAGCTCACTGTTTGATTTCAAGCAAAGGGCTCAGAGTGCGGGCCTTGTATCTGATCTCGTCTCGGACGCTGGAAGGACGCATCTTGAGCCGGGCACGATAACTTGTCTTGCAATAGGGCCTGATGATGAGGATAAGATAGATCAGATAACTGGCGGGTTGAAGCTTTTATCTTAGCTTTGGATGTTCAAGCGCAATCGAAACGTTTATAAATCTCTCATTGAAATCTGCAGATAATGAAGGTTGTTATAGGAACAAAGCAGGGCAAATGCTTGCAAAAAGAGCTAAAGGAGGGCGCAGAAGCTCCTCTGGTGGGCTTGAAGCTGGGCGATAAGGTCAGTGGAGATGCTATCGGCCTTGCGGGTTACGAGTTCCAGATAACTGGCGGATCTGACCATTGCGGTTTTCCAATGCGAAGCGATATCGAGGGTGTTCAGCGCAGGAAGGTTCTTGCTGTTGAGGGCATAGGTCAAAAAAAGAAGGCAAGAGGCATAAGGTATCGCAAGACTATTGCGGGAAATACAATTCATAGTAGGACTGCTCAGGTAAATATGAAAGTTGTAAAAGAGGGCAAGGAGCCTCTTTTTGCACCTGAAGAGCCTGCTCAGGCGCAGGAAGGCACAGCAGAGTCTGAACAGCCCGCTCAAGAGCAGAAAGCCTGATTGTTCTGAAGAGAATCTTAGTGTTTTTCAACTACGTTTTGCATTGCTTTGACGAATTCTTCTGCTTGTTCTCTGTACTTGTCGTATTCTTTTCCGCTCAGGTATTGTATTTGTCTGTGTATTATTTTCTTTTGTAGCGTGTAGAATTTTGCCATTGTTTTTGCGTGTTTTTTCTTTGCAAGGTTTTTTCTGACAAGGTGTTGTTCTATAAGGTCTGCAAGGTGGGATGGTGTTGGTGGGATGATTCCTTTGTGCATTATTGCCGCGTGCGCTGCATCAACGACTGCCCAGTACAGGTCAAGTGTTGCTTGAAGCACGTGCCAGCTTGAATTGTGAAGGGTGTTTGGCGCTCTTGCAAAGTATGTCCATATGCTCTCCTTGCTTGGCCGTATTCTTCCTTTGTATAATAGTTGTTGTGCTGGTTGGAATATTCCGGTGTCGTAGAGTGCAACTCCGTCGCGTAGCATGTTTATTGCGATCGGATCGCCCACTCTTACATAGTCCCAGAATGTTGTTGTTTTCAGTGTTGTTATGTGCAATCTTTTGCTTATTTTTGCAGCGACATTTTCTGTTATGACTCTGTATGCCTGTATTGTTTCCTGGTTTAGTATTGTTGTAAGGTCGTCTATTATTAGAAGGACGTCGATGTCTCTCTCGCCGAATTGTGATTTTTCCTTGCGTGCTGTTGAGCCGAAAAGAACTGCTGCTTTGAGAAATGGCCCTAACTCTTTTGCCATGTTTTTTGCAAAGCGGTCAGCAAAGTGATAGTCATCTGAGGGGTATTTTGGTATGTTTGGGTTTTTGCGCGATTTTACCTCGAATTTCATACTTGCTTTTTTCTGTTTGTGAGTGTTTTAAACCTTTACAACTCCTTTTAGGTACTCACACAAGTGACAAGAGTGTGTTTTGGTTTTTCTCTTTTTATCTCTATATGTTGTGTTGTTGTTACATTTTGGTGTGGCAAAATCTTTAATAAGGCGGGCTTTTGATTTTCATCTATGAATGGGGGTTTGGAAGTTTTAGTGAGGGATAATTCTCTCTTGCCTGGAAAGACTGGTGAAACGGCTGATGAAAAGTTTGATGTTTCAGAAGTGTTGGATGCTTTAAGCGAGCTTCAGCAGGAAGGTGGAGATCTTGAGGGGCGTATTGAGGATGACGCAAATGAGCTGTTTGATGATGACTCTCTTGAGGTGGTCTCTCCTATAATAGAGCAGGATTTGGATGCTGACTCTTACAATAATGCAGTGTACGATTCGAGCATTCGTGCAGGGGATGAAGTTTATAGCCAGGCTTACGAACCTTATGAATCGTCAGATTCGGGCGCTTCATATGAGGTTGCAGAGCACGAGTTCTTAGAGGAGGCTCAAAGAATTCAGGAAGAGGCGCGGGAGAATAACTTGTATAATCGTGCAAACGTCAGCGCTCAGCTTGACAGCGAGTCTAAGGCTGTAAAGGAAGATATGAAGATGCGCTCTCTTGCGCTCTGGTGGGTTATGTATGATGGCAAGATCAAGTTCTCTTGAGCTGTTATTCTAATGGGACATCGCTCCACAGTTTGAACTCGTTTGACGGTGAGTAGCTGCCGAACATGAACAGGGGAGAGTATTGCTTTCCAAAATAGCTTGACTGTTCGCGAGGCCACATTGACGGGGCTCCGTGAAAGTAGTTGTGTTTTCCAAGCGGGTTGCCTGCTCTTTGCCATAGTTTGCTTCTGATTCTGCCCTGTCCGAATCTTTCTTCCTCGTGGCCTTCTGATACGAGGAATCCGTCGAATCCTTCTTTTTTGAATATTTCTGCGGCTTTTATGACTGGGAATATTCCTTCTCCTGGTGGCAGGTGGCCGTGAGCTGCTGATCCGCTGTCAACAAATTGTATGGATCCGACTGTCCCGCTTTTTGCCAGCTCTTCTGTTTTTTTCACAAACCATTTGTTGAATCTTTCAATGCGCGCGCTTTCGCTCTCACCTGGCAATGGTTTGAAGTGAGCCAGCCACATTCCAAGATGGCTTGTATCAAAAAGCCCTTTTATGTGCCTCTCTGCTCTCTTTTCTGCTTCTTTTCTGCTGAGGCGCGGGTTGTAGTATGGGCTGTTCTTGTCTGTTAGCATTTTGGCCATCTCTTTTCGTGACTCTTTCACTATCTTTATGAACTCGTCAGGGTGTCCTCCGAAATAGTCGGGCCATCCAAGCTCTGGGCCTATTGCAAGGTCTTGTGTTACAACTCCTTTTGCTTTTCCAAGTTCGGTCTCTTGCATTGCTGCAATTCCCGCTTCTGCGTAAGTTTGCACTGATCTTTTTAGGCCGTAATCTTTTATTGGCTTGTAGCTTTTTATGGTCTCTTTCAGGTCTTCTGCTTGTTGTGATGCCGATCTTGCGCCGTTTATGTAGTCTTCATAGATTTTTGTGTGTCTGTCAATTTCTCTTGACAGTTTTTCTATTGCTTGCGCGTCTGCCTGTTCTCTTGCTCTTTCAAGTTCGCGTTTGATTGTTTCGATGTTTCTTTTTTCTTGCTCTGCAAGTTGAAGCGATCTTGCTCTTTGTCCTTTGAGCGCGTCTATTTGGGATCCTAATTGTACTTCAACGAATATTTCTTCTGGTGTTTTTGGGCCTTTTCCTGTTTTCTTGTTGTGCTCTGCCCATCTTTCAAAGTCTTTCCAGGAGAATTCTTGTAGCTGGCCTCCTTCTTCTGCAGGCAGTCTCTCGAACGTGTTTTTATCGTAGGCTATGTGTATGCTTTGATCTTTTGGAAGTCTTGCTGTTCTTCCTGTTCTCGAGTCAACCAGCCAGGCGAGTTTTTCAACTTCTGATTCTCTTTTGAACTCTCCCCTGTTCCAGTCTGAATCGTTTATTCCTCTTGGGAACTCCCAGGATACAAGGTCTATCTCGCCCCCTCCCATAACGTCTGCTTGGAATTTTATTGCGTCTTTTACTTCTGATAGGTTTCTTTTTCTGACTTCATCTGAGAAAGTGTTTTGTCTGTGATCGAATCCTGACAGGTTGTTCAGGGAGGTTGGGAGCTCTGTTCCTGCTATTTTGACTTCATTTGCAAGCGCTATTTCTCTCAGTGCTTGTCTGACTTCTTTTCCAACTCTCGCGCCTATGCTTCCCGGTCCTATTGTGTCAGGGGGCGGAGATATTATCAATTGTATTGTTCCAGCGCCTCCTCTGATTGCCGCTTGTGTTGTTTGGACTATGTTTCGGCCTCCGGCGCTCTCAGGCACGGTCTCTCCCAGCCTGTTCAGTGGAAATATGGGCTCTTCAAGCTGTTTGTGTTCTGTAACTTCGCTTGAAGCTTCGTGGTATTCCCTGTCCATTGGGCCATAGTATGCTGTGCGCCATTCGACCATAAGCGCTCTTATGCACTTTTTATTTATAAAGAATTATGTCTTATTTGTCGTATTTATCTATGGTATAGGTCTTCTGCTTTTTTGTAGAGGTTTTCTTTTATCTCTTCGCTTGTGCTCTTCAGGTGTTCGTGCTTGTGGTATGTACTCTGTTTTTTGTGGAGGCTTTCTTGCACGCTCTCCTGCTTTGCGCTCTCGTATGCGCTTGGTTTTGTCTCTTTGTAGATTTCCTGTTGCATATACCCTTTCTCTGTTCCGTACGCGCTCTCAGAAAGGTATGCATTAGTTTTGGACTTTTCTTCCACTATTGGCTTTTTTGGCTGTTCTTTTTCTATTATTTTCTCAAGTTGCTCTTGCCTGCCTTCTGTTTCCTCTTCCTGTTCCTTGGTTTCAACTCTGCTCTCAATGCCTTCTCTTTGTTCCATTATTGCGATCTGCTGTTCTGTCTGCCTTAAGAGTTCTTCAAGAAGGGCTATTGTTTTCTCATCAGTCTCCTCGTCCAGAAGAGCTTTTATCGCCTCTGCTCGCTCTTTTGGTGCAAGTTTCTTGAGTGATTCGAAATCTATAGTCATATGCTCGGTTTACTGAGGGCTCTTTAAATACTTTACCAGGATAGCATTCCGTTTGCTTTCTTGAATACGTTGTAGTGTAGAAATGCGTATCTGCCTGCTGTCCCTTCTTCTGTTTTCGGCTTTTTTGCTTTTTCCTTCTTGGAGATTTTTGGCATCATTGCTGAGAGTGTTTCGCCAAATCCTTTTGCGATTGCAGAGAAGGGTTCCATAAGGTCCTTTACTGTTGTTGGTTTTTTCTTCTCTTCTTTTTTTTCTTCTTTTTTCTTGCCTTCCGCTTCTTCAAGGTATTTCCAAACGTCCTGTCCGAGCTGGTCCATTGCTTCTTTTAGCGTCTTGTCTATTGATGTTAAGATTTCAAGGTCTTCTTGCGCTCTCATTTTCTTGTAGTTTTCGAGTTGTTCGTCAGTCCAGGAATAGCCCCTCCAAGTTATGCGTGTTGTTCCTACGTGTATGGGTCCTCTGTGGTATCCTCCATCGCTCGAGTATTGGAGCGAGGGTTTTGTGTGGTATTCAAAGTGTATCATAACGCAGTTCCAGACTCCTTTTGTTTTTTTGCTTCTTGTTCTTGCTATTATTTCGATTTCCACAAGCGAGCTTTCAAATGCTGAGACGAGTCTTGGATTGTTTAGTAGGTCTTGTTGCAGGGATAGCCTTTCTATGTGTTTTATGTATGGCTTTACCCATTGGATGTACATTTTTATGACGTTGTAGTGTTGTCTTAGGTATTGGACTGTGAATTTGCGTCTTGTTTTTATTTCGTCGAATGTTGCTTTTTTCCAGGCAAGGTATTGGGCGAGTTTTCTTTTGAGCGCAAGGCGCACTTGCTTGTTTGCAAAATGTGCTTTTTCATCGACTATTTTGTCAACGTCTTTGATGTTTCTTGGGTGTATTCCAAAGAACAGGTCTGGGAGCGAGGAGAATTGCAATTGTTGCGCCATTGTGAACAGGTTGCTTCCTGTTCTTTGCCCGCCTACAACTCCGTCGACAAGGTCGACCCAAAGGCCTTTGAGTGTAACTTCAGCGCTCTCTTGAGGGCCTTCTTCTGTCTTTTTTCCTTTCTTGTCTACTCCAAATGCTGCGCGGTATATTTCAAGCCTCTCGTCTATCCATCTGAGCTCTCTTACGAGTTGGAATAGGTCTTTTATCATCTTGCCTATTGTTGCAAGAAACTGGCCTGCTCTGTCTTGCGCAAGGCCGAGCCTTTGCATTCCTGCTCCGTAAAAACTGCTCTGTTCTGATGCGGAGAATGAATCTGTTATCTTGTCTACGATTACAAATCCTATGTCTCCCAAAAAGTTGAGGCTCCAGTAGTAATAGTGTTCTATACTTTTTTGGTAGCTTTCAAGGTGTGCTTGGAATTGGTTTGCGGGCTTTGGGTATGAGCTCAGTGAGATCTGGTTTGGCACTGTTTCTATTTCTTCCTGGTTCGCTATTTTTTCAAGGGCAGTGTATACTTTATCTTCATCTCCTACTTCGTCTATTATTTTTTTTATTCTCTCGAGCTTGTCTTCGGGCGTTTTGCCTTCTATCTTGTACGTTTTATCCCCTATTTGTATCGTGTTTCCTTTTGCGAATCCGAATGCGACAAGGCGCGCGCTATCTTTGCTCATAGTCCTCTTTTTC